>JBOICD010000478.1:0-2993 GCA_050739855.1 Pseudomonas sp. | reverse complement strand
ATCCCTACCTGCATAGCTATCATGCCAGCCTCATTACGAGTCGAGATTGGCATGCTGAAGTTGTTGAAGCTCCTCAAGGATGGCCGGTTCCATTCCGGGCAGGATCTGGGGGTCGCCCTTGGCGTAAGTCGTAGTGCTGTCTGGAAGCAGTTACAGCACCTCGAGGCCGAGTTGAATCTGCCCATTCATAAAGTGCGTGGCCGCGGCTATCAGTTGGCCGCACCGCTGTTCCTGCTGGAGGAATCGGCTATTGCTGAGCACTCGCAGGGTGAGCACTGGCCTGCGCTGATATTCGACTCCATTGATTCGACCAATGCCCAGGCTTTACGCGCAATCACTGAAGGTCAGGCCGCGCCCTTCCTGGTGCTGGCCGAGCGTCAGACGGCAGGGCGCGGGCGGCGTGGGCGTCACTGGGTCAGCCCCTTCGCCGAGAACCTCTATTACAGCCTGGTGCTGCGTATTGAAGGCGGCATGCGTCAGCTTGAGGGCTTGAGCCTGGTAGTGGGGCTTGCGGTCATGCGCACGCTGCAGTCTTTCGGTGTGGCTGATGCCGGCTTGAAATGGCCGAACGACGTCCTGGTCAATAATCAAAAGATTGCCGGTATCCTGCTGGAGTTGGTTGGCGATCCCGCTGATGTCTGCCACGTGGTATTGGGTATTGGCATCAATGTGAACATGCAGGCTACCAGCGAGGTCGATCAACAATGGACCTCTGTGTGTCGCGAGACGGGCTCGGCCATCGATCGCAATCTGTTGGTCGCCAGGCTCAACCACAATCTGCAGCTCGATCTGGAGCGGCATCGGCAGGCCGGTTTCGCCGCATTCCAGTATGAGTGGGAGCAGGCGCACCTGTGGCAGGGGAGGGCAGTTTCCTTGATTGCCGGGGTTAACAAGATCGACGGTGTGGTATTGGGTATCGACGGTCAGGGCGCATTGCGTCTTGAGGTCGATGGCGTAGAGAAGAGCTTCAGTGGTGGTGAGCTCAGTTTGAGGTTGCGTGATGATACTTGAGCTCGATTGCGGTAACAGCTTTATCAAGTGGCGCGTTATCCACAGTGCCGATGTGTCTGTCGTGGCGGGCGGCGTAGTCGATTCTGATCAGGCTTTGTTGGCGGCGGTCAGCGCACTTCCTCATGCTCCTCAGCGTTGCCGTCTGGTCAGTGTCCGAAGTGAAGAAGAAACATCCGACCTTTCTGCGCTGTTGCTTCAGCGCTTTGGCCTGCACGTACTGGTTGCGCAGCCAGCCAGAGAAGTGGGCGGTGTGCGCAACGGTTATGAGGATTACCAACGCCTGGGTCTGGATCGTTGGCTGGCTGTCCTGGGCGCCTATCGCTTGGTCAAGGGTGCATGTCTGGTCATGGATTTTGGCACTGCGGCCAAGGCGGACTTCGTTGCTGCGGATGGCGAGCACCTGGGGGGCTTCATCTGTCCTGGCATGCCGTTGATGCGCAGCCAGTTGCGCACCCATACCCGTCGTATTCGATATGACGATGCGTCGGCCGAGCGTGCTTTGTCGAGCATGGCGCCTGGGCGCTCCACAGTAGAGGCGGTTGAGCGCGGCTGTGTGCATATGCTTCAAGGTTTTGTTCGTTCCCAGCTCGATCATGCACAAGCCTTGTGGGGTGAAAATTTCACCGTATTGCTGACCGGAGGTGATGCACCTCTGGTGCAAGAGGCTGCGCCGAATGCCCGAGTGGTGCCGGACTTGGTATTTGTGGGCCTGGCCATGGCCTGTCCCCTGGATTGAGGTGACTATGCGTTGGTTGTTTCTGTTGCTGGTGGTGCTTAATGGCGTTTATTACGTCTGGCATCAGCAGGAAGCGCCCTTGAAGGTCAAGGAGGTCGCACCGCTATCGCTGTACAAGGGTAATCAGCAGGATATCCGCCTGTTGAGCGAGTCTCATCCGGTTAAACAAGTTCCCGAGCGTGGTCAGGAATGCCTTTATGTCGGTGGTATGAGCACTCAGGAGCAGCTCGATGCCTTGCGCCAGCGCTTGCTTAGCCTGGATGTGGCTGCCATTCCGGTGGTTGGTCGGCTTGGTGATGCGACCGGCCTGTGGCTGCAGATAGCGCCGCAGAGCCAGCGTTTGCTGGACAAAACCCTGCTCGGAACACTTTCCCATGATTTCAAAGACTTAAAACATAAAATAATGTTGTGCAGGGGTATTGCAACTGGCGAATAGCTTGATAGAATGGCGCCCGCTTCACAGGGATGACCACTAAGTGGCAACACTGAGAAGCAGCTGTCAAATTAGCTAACCTCAAGATTTTAATGAGAAAAAGCTTGACAGCAGGACGGCAAGAGTTGAAAATGCCGCCCAGCTCAGGAGGGGTTCCCGAGCGGCCAAAGGGATCAGACTGTAAATCTGACGTCTACGACTTCGAAGGTTCGAATCCTTCCCCCTCCACCATTTTTAGCGAGAGCCGCAAGCTCCGCGGGTATAGTTTAGTGGTAGAACCTCAGCCTTCCAAGCTGATGATGCGGGTTCGATTCCCGCTACCCGCTCCAAGTTTGCAGTTTTTGCACAGTGTTACGCTCTTGTAGCTCAGTTGGTAGAGCACACCCTTGGTAAGGGTGAGGTCAGCGGTTCAAATCCGCTCAAGAGCTCCATATAACAAGGCAGATATGAAAATATCTGCCTTTGTTTTAATGGTCGTATTAACTTGCTTATTTCTTCTTGCTGAGGATTGTCTCGATGGCTAAGGAAAAGTTCGATCGTAGTCTGCCGCACGTGAACGTCGGCACCATTGGTCACGTTGACCATGGCAAGACCACGCTGACCGCAGCGCTGACTCGCGTCTGCTCCGAAGTTTTCGGTTCGGCTGTTGTTGACTTCGACAAGATCGACAGCGCCCCAGAAGAGAAGGCTCGCGGTATCACCATCAACACCGCGCACGTCGAGTACAACTCGAAGATTCGTCACTACGCTCACGTTGACTGCCCAGGTCACGCTGACTACGTGAAGAACATGATCACCGGTGCTGCGCAGATG
>JBOICD010000477.1:0-3008 GCA_050739855.1 Pseudomonas sp. | reverse complement strand
AGCCCGCTCCCACCCCAGCCGTTACGCCATCTCAGCCGTGGTCTCGAAGTCGAACACCAGCTCGCCATCGCGAATGTCGATGTGCACCACACCGCCATGCTCGGCCAGCTCGCCGAACAGGATCTCTTCGGCCAATGGCCGTTTGATCTTGTCCTGGATCAGCCGCGCCATTGGCCGTGCACCCATCTGCGCATCGTAACCACCGGCAGCCAGCCAGCTGCGCGCCGCATCGCTCACCTCCAGCAGCACGCGCTTGTCTTCCAGTTGTGCCTGCAGCTCGATGAGGAACTTGTCCACCACGCTCTTGATCGTCTCGTGACTGAGGCGGCCAAACTGGATGATGGTGTCCAGACGGTTGCGGAATTCCGGCGTGAAGCTCTTCTTGATCACTTCCATGGCGTCGGAGGAGTGATCCTGCTGAGTGAAGCCGATCGAGGCTCGCGCAGCGGTTTCAGCACCGGCGTTGGTGGTCATGATCACGATAACGTTGCGAAAGTCCGCTTTGCGCCCGTTGTTGTCGGTCAGGGTGCCGTGGTCCATCACCTGCAGCAGCAGGTTGAAGACTTCCGGATGGGCCTTCTCGATTTCATCGAGCAGCAATACGCAATGCGGCTGCTTGGTGATCGCCTCGGTGAGCAAACCACCCTGATCGAAACCGACGTAGCCTGGAGGCGCACCGATCAACCGCGATACGGTATGCCGCTCCATGTACTCGGACATGTCGAAACGCACCAGCTCGACGCCCAAGGCCTTGGCCAGCTGACGCGCCGCCTCGGTTTTACCGACACCGGTAGGGCCGGCGAACAGGAACGAGCCCACTGGCTTGTCCGGCGACTTCAGGCCAGCGCGCGACAGTTTGATTGCGGTCGCCAGCGAATCGATCGCAGCATCCTGACCGAACACGGTCAGCTTCAGATCACGCTCAAGATTACGCAGCAGCTCTTTGTCGGAGCTGGTGACGTGCTTAGGCGGAATCCGCGCGATTTTCGCGACGATGTCCTCGACTTGTGGCACATCGATACGCTTGACGCGCATCTCCACCGGCTGCAGGCGCTGGTAGGCACCGGCCTCGTCGATCACATCGATGGCCTTGTCGGGCATGTGCCGATCATTGATGTAACGGGCTGCCAGCTCGGCAGCGGCGCGCAAGGCTTCATCACTGTACTCGATATTGTGATGAGACTCGAAACGCCCCTTGAGGCCACGCAGGATGCCCACGGTGTCTTCCACCGATGGCTCGCTGACATCAACCTTCTGGAAGCGCCGCGCCAGGGCGCGATCCTTCTCGAAGATCCCGCGAAACTCCTGGAAGGTGGTCGAACCGATGCAACGGATATCACCCGAAGACAGCAACGGCTTGAGCAGGTTGGAAGCATCCATGACGCCACCGGAAGCTGCACCCGCGCCGATAATGGTGTGAATTTCGTCGATAAACAGGATTGCCTGCGGCCGTTTGCGCAACTCGTTGAGCAGCGCCTTGAAGCGCTTCTCGAAGTCACCGCGGTACTTGGTACCGGCCAGCAAAGCCCCTAGATCCAGGGAGTAGACCACGCTTTGCGCCAGCAGGTCGGGCACCTGGCCATCGACGATACGCTTGGCCAGGCCCTCGGCAATGGCAGTCTTGCCGACGCCGGCCTCACCGACCAGCAACGGGTTGTTCTTGCGCCGACGGGCAAGGATCTGCGCTACGCGCTCGACTTCAAGCTCGCGACCGACCAGCGGGTCGATACGCCCTTGACGGGCCTGTTCATTGAGGTTGCTGGCATAGGCATCCAGTGGATTGCCCGACGATGAAGTTTCGCCGCCATCCTCGTCCTGCATATCCTGCTCGCCCTCGGAGTGCTCGCCATGGCCCGGCACCTTGGAGATGCCATGGGCGATGTAATTGACCACGTCGATACGCGCCACGCTCTGCTGCTTGAGCAGGAACACCGCCTGGCTTTCCTGTTCGCTGAAAATCGCTACCAGCACATTGGCGCCGGTGACTTCACGCTTGCCCGAGCTCTGGACATGAAAGACTGCGCGCTGCAACACCCGCTGGAAGCCCAGGGTTGGCTGGGTTTCGCGATCCTCGTCATGCACGGGAATCAACGGCGTGGTGGAGTCAATGAACTCCTGCAGGTCGTGTTTGAGTTTGTCGAGGTTCGCGCCGCAGGCGCGCAGAACGGTCGCGGCGGCCTCATTATCCAATAGTGCCAGCAGCAGGTGCTCGACGGTCATGAACTCATGACGTTTCGAGCGCGCCTCCTTGAAGGCCAGATTGAGGGTGACTTCGAGCTCGCGGTTTAACATAGCTTCACCTCATACCCAAGTGGCCGGCGATTAACCGTCCTTCTCGATTTCACAGAGTAGCGGATGCTGGCTTTCCCTTGCGTATTGGTTGACCTGCATGGCCTTGGTCTCGGCGATGTCACGGGTAAACAATCCGCATACTGCCCGTCCTTCTGTATGGACGGCCAGCATGACCTTGGTCGCCAGCTCGCGATTCAGGTTAAAAAACACCTCGAGCACTTCGACGACGAAATCCATCGGTGTGTAGTCATCGTTGAACAAAACCACCTTGTACATGGGTGGCGCCTGCAGGGCCGGTTTGGCCTCCTGTACCGCCAGGCCAGAACCATCGTCCTCATGCGATTGCGGGCGATCCTGATTGAATGTTAGTCGAATCTGGCTATGTGCATGCATGGAAAGAATTTCATCATTTCGACAGGTTGGATTATGGATTGACCGCACAGGTGACGCGCAACAGCCGCCACCTCACCTTGACTATCGGCAAAACGGTGTTACAACCAATAAGAACCCACCGTGGTCGATAAAGATCCGCGCAGTCAACCAGAATTTTCGCAGGTTCATATGCGGATGGAGTGGATGATACTCCAGTGATGGAGTCCTTTGCAGAGGGATATGAGGATGGCAAGCGGTAAAGTCAAGTGGTTCAACAATGCCAAGGGCTATGGCTTCATCAATGAAGACGGGAAAACAGAGGATCTGTTTGCACACTACTCGGC
>JBOICD010000476.1:0-3023 GCA_050739855.1 Pseudomonas sp. | reverse complement strand
TGCCAATAAAGGGGACAGCCTGATGAGCCCAGCCGAATTACACGCCGACAGCATCGTTATCGACGGGCTGATCATTGCCAAATGGAACCGCGAGCTGTTCGAAGACATGCGCAAGGGCGGCCTGACGGCTGCCAACTGCACCGTGTCGGTCTGGGAAGGCTTCCAGGCCACGGTCAACAACATTGCCGCCAGCCAGAAACTGATTCGCGAGAACGCCGACCTGGTGATGCCGGTGCGCACCACCGCCGACATCCGCAAGGCCAAGGAGCTGGGCAAGACCGGCATCCTCTTCGGCTTCCAGAACGCCCACGCCTATGAAGACCAGATCGGTTATGTCGAGGTGTTCAAGCAGCTCGGCGTCGGTATCGTGCAGATGTGCTACAACACCCAGAATCTGGTCGGTACCGGTTGCTATGAGCGCGACGGCGGCCTGTCGGGCTTCGGCCGTGAAATCGTCGCGGAAATGAACCGCGTCGGGGTGATGTGCGACCTGTCCCATGTCGGTTCCAAGACTTCCGAAGAAGTCATCCTCGAATCGAAAAAGCCGGTGTGCTACTCGCACTGCCTGCCCTCCGGGCTCAAGGAGCACCCGCGCAACAAGTCCGATGCAGAGCTCAAGTTCATTGCCGACCATGGCGGTTTTGTCGGCGTGACCATGTTCGCCCCGTTCCTGGCCAAAGGCATCGACTCGACCATCGATGACTACGCCGAAGCCATTGAATACACCATGAACATCGTTGGCGAAGACGCCATCGGCATCGGCACCGACTTTACCCAGGGCCATGGCCAGGACTTCTTCGAGTACCTGACCCACGACAAGGGCTACGCCCGGCGCCTGACCAACTTCGGCAAGATCATCAACCCGCTGGGCATCCGCACCGTGGGCGAGTTCCCCAACCTCACTGAAACCTTGCTCAAGCGCGGCCATAGCGAGCGTGTGGTGCGCAAGATCATGGGTGAAAACTGGGTCAACGTCCTTAAAGACGTTTGGGGCGAATAAGCCGCCAGTAGCCGTCTTCCGACCCCTGCCACCGGCGCAGGGGTAGCCAACCAAATTTTCTGGAGTTGAGTTTCCATGGCCAAGATCGCCCCGCAATTGCCAATCGAAGTCGACAGCGAAACCGGTGTCTGGACCAGCGATGCCCTGCCGATGCTGTACGTGCCGCGGCATTTCTTCGTCAACAACCACATGGGTATCGAGGAAGTGCTGGGCGCTGAAGCCTATGCCGAGATCCTCTACAAAGCCGGCTACAAGTCCGCCTGGCACTGGTGCGAGAAAGAAGCCGAATGCCACGGCCTGGAAGGCGTGGCGGTGTTCGAGCACTACATGAAGCGCCTGTCGCAACGCGGCTGGGGCCTGTTCAAGATCCAGGACATCGACCTGGAAAAAGGCACCGCCAGCGTCAAGCTCGAGCACTCGGCATTTGTCTATGTGTACGGCAAGGTCGGGCGCAAGGTCGACTACATGTTCACCGGCTGGTTCGCCGGGGCCATGGACCAGATTCTCGCCGCTCGCGGTAGCTCCATTCGTACGGTCGCCGAGCAGGTCTACGGCGGTTCGCAAGAAGGCCACGACGACGGCCTGTTCATCGTCAAGCCGCTGTAAGTCGAGGATCTCGCCATGGCTTTCGAAGCAATGTTCCAGCCGATCCAGATCGGCAAACTGACCATCCGTAACCGGGTCCTGAGCACTGCGCACGCCGAGGTCTACGCCACCGACGGCGGCATGACCACCGCGCGCTACATCAAATACTACGAAGAGAAAGCCAAGGGCGGCCTGGGCCTGGCGATCTGTGGCGGCTCCTCGGTGGTGGCCATCGATAGCCCGCAGGAGTGGTGGGCCTCGGTGAACCTGTCGACCGACCGGATCATCCCGCACTTCCAGAACCTGGCCGACGCCATGCACAAGCACGGCGCCAAGATCATGATCCAGATTACCCACATGGGCCGTCGCTCGCGCTGGGACGGTTTCAACTGGCCGACCCTGATGTCGCCCTCGGGCATTCGCGAACCGGTGCACCGTGCGACCTGCAAGACCATCGAGCCGGAGGAAATCTGGCGGGTGATCGGCAACTACGCGCAAGCCGCGCGCCGGGCCAAAGAAGGCGGCCTGGACGGTGTCGAACTGTCGGCGGTGCACCAGCACATGATCGACCAGTTCTGGAGCCCACGGGTCAACAAACGTACCGACGAATGGGGCGGCACCTTCGAAGGCCGGATGAAGTTCGGTCTGGAAGTGCTCAAGGCCGTGCGTGCCGAAGTCGGCCCGGATTTCTGCGTCGGCATGCGTATCTGCGGTGACGAATTCCATCCCGATGGCCTCAGTCACGAGGACATGAAGGAAATCGCCAAGTACTACGACGCCACCGGCATGCTCGACTTCTTCGGGGTGATCGGTTCGGGCTGCGATACCCACAACACCCTGGCCAACGTTATCCCCAACATGAGTTATCCACCGGAGCCGTTCCTGCACCTGGCGGCCGGGATCAAGGAAGTGGTCAAGGTTCCGGTGCTGCACGCGCAGAACATCAAGGACCCGAACCAGGCCACGCGCATTCTTGAAGGCGGCTATGTCGACATGGTCGGCATGACCCGCGCGCACATCGCCGACCCGCACCTGATCGCCAAGATCAAGATGGGCCAGGTCGACCAGATCAAACAGTGCGTCGGTGCCAACTACTGCATCGACCGTCAGTACCAGGGCCTGGATGTGCTGTGCATCCAGAACGCCGCGACCTCCCGTGAATACATGGGTGTGCCGCACATCATCGAAAAATCCACCGGGCCCAAGCGCAAGGTGGTGGTGGTTGGTGCCGGCCCTGCCGGGATGGAAGCGGCGCGGGTATCGGCCGAGCGTGGTCACGACGTCACCCTGTTCGAGAAGAAGGATGCCATTGGCGGGCAGATCAGCATCGCCGCCAAGGCGCCGCAACGCGATCAGATCGCCGGCATCACCCGCTGGTATCAACTTGAGCTGGCGCGCCTGAAGGTCGACCTGCGCCTGGGCACCGCTGCCGATATCG
>JBOICD010000475.1:0-3031 GCA_050739855.1 Pseudomonas sp. | reverse complement strand
TCCATCACCTGGTCAGCAGTGTTACCGGCGAGCTGGCTGCCGGCAAGGACGCGCTGGATCTGATTGCCGGCAGCTTTCCGGGCGGCTCGATCACCGGTGCACCGAAGATCCGCGCCATGCAAATCATTGACGAACTGGAAGCAACCCGACGCGCGCTGTATTGCGGCTCGCTGCTGTATCTGGATGTGCGCGGCGAGATGGATAGCTCCATCGCTATCCGCAGCCTACTGGTGAAAGACGGCCAGATCAGTTGCTGGGGCGGTGGTGGGATAGTCGCGGACTCCAACTGGCAGGCGGAGTACCAGGAATCCATCACCAAGGTTCGGGTGCTGCTGGAGACCCTGGAAAACCTCAACGCCCCCGTCACCCCCGCATAGTCGAAAATCCCGCCCTGTCGGAAGAACCAATCGGCATAGGGGGCGGTCTTCACAGACCGCTCCCCTGCCACACCACCCGGCATGCGGGTCCGCACCGGGCGGTTCGAGAGATTGAGGTCAGGAGAAACGGGGCAATCCCAGCCTGTCGAACCATGCAATATCGAGTACAAGGTTGAGCCGCAAACGGCTGTTGCGCCACCAGTGACGAGAGTTGCCCGCCACTACCCTGGCAACCGACTCACTTGCACCCAACTTCCGTAACTCACGATAGATCGTCGAACCTCGCCACCATTGCTTGAGTTGAATCGCACGCAATCGGTGTCGTATCCATTCGTCCAGCTCACGCCAGACCCTGGGGGTTTGCGACAACCCAAAGTAAGTTTTCCAACCCATCATGTAAGGCCGCAGACGATCAACAATCTGCTGCAAGCTACGCAAGACTTGCAGCAGGGCTTGCTGGATCAAACGGTCGGTGACCGTTGGAATACCTAGTGGCCTGTGTGGCTAGTTCCATTAGTCAATTTCGGCGCCTGAAGCCCCGATACTGCGTTGCCGCTCCTCGCCATAGCCCGGCTATGACTCGTCACGGCGCCTTGTCTCAGGACTCCAGACATCCGAACTTGAGTTAACCAACTAGCCGTACAGGCCACTAGCTCGCGTTCGCCACCGTCGGGCTTGGGAATCACCACCCGGCGTACCGGACTGGGCCGATACACCCCTGACAACAATTGTTGACGAATCCCAGCCCACTCAGTCAGCAAATGTTCAGCCGTCTGGTCAATGTCCAGACCGTCGACACCCGCTGCACCCTTGTTGGCTTTGACCCGCCGCCACGCTCGTTGCAGGTTCTCTCGCGCAAAGGCGCATTGCAGCAACCCTTGCCCTGCGCTTTCGGTATCACCTTGCGGGCGCAATGCCTCGTCGCTGACGGGACGGCTCACGGCTTCACCGCTCACCGTCTGCGTCCGCCCCGCCTGTGGGCGGGCTTCTGACTTCCGGTCATCTCGCATCAAGATGGCCTATAGCGCTCTCTCTCGTTCGGCCCTTCGTCAAAAAAAGACTACTACGGCCTCTGCTGACTTCTCGCTCCGGCCTGCACCGTCGTCCTTTCAGGCATGAGGCGAGATCTCCCCAGGTAAGAACGCAATCCTTCACCGCACAACCGCCGGATTTACGCGGCCTGATCTTTGACCACAAGAGCTTCGCGACGCTATGCCCGCTCGCCCTGATCGGCCTCGCCTTATATCCGGTTCTTGTTCATCGGCTCACGGTTTCGCTCCACGCTTCCTCCCCACATTCGGTCGCCCTCATGCAGTTGCGCTTCACTTCGTTCGCTGTGGTCAGCTTACGGCGGGACTTTCACCCACAAGATTGCGCCCATGCTGGGCGCACAAAAAAAGCCCCGCACTAGGCGGGGCTTCTTCTACGACTTGGATCAGCCCCTAAGGGCTGGTCGGCTTACATCATGCCGCCCATGCCACCCATGCCGCCCATGTCTGGCATACCGCCAGCAGCAGGCTTGTCTTCCACGATTTCAGCGATCATCGCTTCGGTGGTGATCATCAAGCTGGCGATGGAGGCTGCGGCCTGCAGAGCAGAACGAGTCACCTTAGCCGGGTCGAGGATGCCCATTTCGATCATGTCGCCGTACTCGCCGGTCGCGGCGTTGTAACCGAAGTTACCCGAACCTTGCTTGACCTTGTCGATTACCACGCTCGGCTCGTCGCCGGAGTTGGCCACGATCTGACGCAGCGGCGATTCGACGGCGCGACGCAGCAGCGCGATACCTACGTCCTGATCGGCATTGTCGCCTTTCAGACCGGAGATAGCTTGCAGGGCACGCACCAGGGCCACGCCACCGCCAGGCACCACGCCTTCTTCGACGGCTGCGCGGGTCGCGTGCAGGGCGTCTTCAACGCGGGCTTTCTTCTCTTTCATTTCCACTTCGGTGCCGGCGCCAACCTTGATCACGGCCACACCGCCAGCCAGTTTGGCCAGACGCTCTTGCAGTTTTTCACGGTCGTAGTCGGAGGAAGTGTCTTCAACCTGCTTGCGAATCTGTGCAACGCGACCTTCGATATCGGCTTGAACGCCAGCACCGTCGATGACAGTGGTGTTTTCTTTGCTGAGGATCACGCGCTTGGCATTACCCAGGTGTTCCAGGGTAGCGCCTTCCAGGCTCAGGCCGATTTCTTCGGAAATCACGGTACCACCAGTCAGGACGGCGATGTCCTGCAGCATGGCCTTGCGCCGGTCGCCAAAGCCTGGGGCTTTGACCGCGGCGACTTTAACGATGCCGCGCATGTTGTTCACGACCAGAGTCGCCAGGGCTTCGCCTTCGACGTCTTCGGCAACGATCAGCAGCGGACGGCCGGCCTTAGCCACGGCTTCCAGCACTGGCAGCATTTCGCGGATGTTGGAGATCTTCTTGTCGACCAGCAGGATCAGCGGGCTTTCCAGCTCGGCGACCATGGTGTCCGGCTTGTTGATGAAGTACGGGGACAGGTAGCCACGGTCGAACTGCATGCCTTCGACGACCGACAGTTCGTTTTCCAGGCCCGAGCCTTCTTCAACGGTGATCACGCCTTCTTTACCGACTTTTTCCATGGCTTCGGCGATGATGTCACCGATGGAGTTGTCGGAGTTGGCGGAGA
>JBOICD010000474.1:0-3072 GCA_050739855.1 Pseudomonas sp. | reverse complement strand
TGCAAGCACTGTGGGAGCGGGCTTGCCCCGCGATGTTTATATAGCTCTTAAACGAATAAACAAATGAAAAAATATGATTTATTGATATATGTGTCGAACTGTTAAGGTCACTGCATTCCAGCGAGAACCCAAACTCGCGGCCTTTTAGAACACGATCAAGGATGCGCTCCAATGCTGGTTGTTTCTCTCGGTGGTAGTCCCAGTCTGCGTTCACGCTCCGGTGTGCTGCTCGAGCGCAGCCGCCAGTGGTTGCAAGGCCAGGGCGTCGAAGTGGTGACTTTCCAGGTCCGTGACTTTCCGGCCGAAGACCTGCTGCATGCGCGTTTCGACAGCCCCCGGGTGCAACACTTTCTGCAACTGGTAGAGCAGGCCGATGGCCTGGTGGTGGCGACGCCGGTCTACAAGGCGTCGTTTGCCGGTGCCTTGAAAACCATGCTCGATCTGCTGCCTGAGCGCGCCCTGAGCCACAAGGTGGTGTTGCCCATCGCCACCGGCGGCAGTATCGCCCACATGCTGGCGGTGGATTACGCACTCAAGCCGGTGCTGTCTGCACTGAAGGCCCAGGAAACCCTGCAAGGGATCTTCGCGGATGACAGCCAGATCACCTATGGCGAAGGCAGTACCGCCGCGCAACTGGCGCCGGTCCTGGAGCAGCGTCTGAACGAATCGCTTGAACTGTTTCACAGTGCCCTGGCACGCCGACCGAAACCGGTCGCGCCCGGTGTACTGAATGAGCGTCTGCTCAGTGCTCGCTGGAGCATCTGAGCCGCACCACCCGATTGTCTGCAATTCCCACCTTACTCGCCCGCCAACGGGCAAGCAGGTGCAGCCTGAACCCAACAGCAAAAGGAGAGCGCTATGCGCACTGTCATTTTGCGTCGTGGTCTGGTCGCTCTGTTTGCTGCGGCTGTGTCCTTCGGCGCCATTACTCAAGCCCAGGCTGAAAGCCTGCGTATCGGTTATCAGAAATACGGCACCCTGGTGCTGCTCAAGGCCAAGGGCTCGCTGGAGAAGCGCCTGGCCGCCCAGGGCATACAGGTGCAATGGACGGAATTCCCCGGTGGCCCGCAGCTGCTTGAAGGGCTGAACGTCGGCTCCATCGACTTCGGTGTGACCGGCGAAACCCCGCCGGTGTTCGCCCAGGCTGCCGGTGCTGATCTGCTGTACGTGGCCTATGAACCGCCCGCGCCGCACAGCGAAGCGATCCTGGTGCCCAAGGGCTCGCCGATCCAGTCGGTCAAGGAACTCAAGGGCAAGAAAGTCGCGCTGAACAAAGGCTCCAACGTGCACTACCTGCTGGTGCGCGCCCTGGAGGATGCCGGCCTGAAATACACCGACATCCAGCCGGTGTTCCTGCCCCCAGCCGATGCCCGCGCCGCCTTCGAGCGTGGCAGTGTCGATGCCTGGGTGATCTGGGACCCCTATCAGGCCGCTGCCGAACAGCAGTTGCAGGCACGCACCCTGCGTGACGGCAAAGGCATCGTCGACAACCACCAGTTCTACCTGGCGACCAAACCCTACGTGCAGAAGCACCCTGAAGTGATCAACACCCTGGTCGAGGAAGTGCGCGCCGTGGGCGAGTGGTCCAAGGCCAACCCGCAGGAAGTGACCGACCAGGTCGCACCGCTGCTTGGCCTGCCGGCCGACATCACCCTGACCTCGGTCAAACGCCAGGGCTACGGCGCCCACTTCCTGACCCCGGACGTGGTCAGCGCCCAACAGAAAATCGCCGACACCTTCCACACGCTCAAGCTGATTCCCAAGCCGCTCCGTATCAAGGATGTGATCTGGACGCCCCCGGCCAAGGTCGCCACCGCGCCTTGACGATTCGCCCGTGCCGGGGCGTGGTCCCGGCTTGCGTTCCCCTTAGGAGACAACTCCAATGAGCCTCAACGTTTTCTGGTTTCTTCCCACCCATGGCGACGGCCACTACCTGGGCACCGCCGAAGGTGCGCGAGCAGTCGATCACGGTTACTTGCAGCAGATTGCCCAGGCTGCCGACCGCCTGGGCTTTGGCGGCGTGCTTATTCCGACCGGGCGTTCCTGCGAAGACTCCTGGCTGGTCGCCGCGTCGCTGATTCCGGTGACTCAGCGTCTGAAGTTCCTGGTCGCCCTGCGCCCGGGCATCATCTCGCCGACCGTGGCGGCACGGCAGGCGGCAACCCTGGACCGGCTCTCCGGAGGCCGGGCGTTGTTCAATCTGGTGACCGGTGGCGATCCGGAAGAGCTTTCCGGTGACGGCCTGTTCCTCAGTCATGAAGAGCGTTACCAGGCCTCGGTGGAGTTCACCCGCATCTGGCGTCGGGTGCTGGAAGGCGAAACCGTCGATTACGACGGCCAGCATATCCAGGTCAAAGGCGCCAAGTTGCTCTACCCGCCGATCCAGCAGCCACGTCCGCCGCTGTACTTTGGTGGCTCTTCGGAGGCTGCACAGGATCTGGCGGCCGAGCAGGTCGAGCTGTACCTGACCTGGGGTGAGCCACCGGCAGCGGTTGCCGAGAAGATCGAGCAAGTTCGCGCCAAGGCCGCCAAACAAGGCCGCAGCGTGCGCTTCGGTATTCGTCTGCATGTGATTGTGCGCGAAACCAATGCCGAAGCCTGGCAGGCTGCCGAACGCCTGATCTCGCACCTGGACGACGACACCATTGCCCGCGCCCAGGCGTCGCTGGCGCGCTTTGATTCGGTGGGCCAGCAGCGCATGGCGGCGCTGCACGGCGGCAACCGCGACAACCTGGAAGTCAGCCCCAACCTCTGGGCCGGTGTCGGCCTGGTGCGTGGCGGTGCCGGCACGGCGCTGGTGGGTGATGGGCCGACCGTGGCGCAGCGGGTCAAGGAATATGCCGCACTGGGCATCGATACCTTCATCTTCTCCGGTTATCCACACCTGGAAGAATCCTACCGGGTGGCTGAACTGCTGTTCCCGCACCTGGATGTGGAGCGCCCGGAACTGCCGAAAAGCGGTGGCTACGTGAGCCCCTTTGGCGAGATGGTCGCCAACGACATCCTGCCCAAATCCGCAGCACAGCGCTGAGGACCTGGCCATGAGTCGTGCATCCACTCCCTGGCCGCAGC
>JBOICD010000473.1:0-3073 GCA_050739855.1 Pseudomonas sp. | reverse complement strand
CTCATGCGCTCAGTGGCATTGGCAGTGGGTAAACCGAGAATCAGAGCCAGCCAATTATTCATGTAGAGAAAGATATTTATTATGTAGTGATAGTTACATTACTCTTGATCTGAGCGTTTGGAAAGCTTCCATTCAGAGCTAGGGTTTTGGCCAGACCAACGGGAAAGAGGGGGCGAGCACAGGGGCAATATGTGCTGTGCGAGGTGGCCTTGCCAGTGAGGCTCTCAAGCTTCAGGCGTGGGAGATGAGCGTCCGGTTTTGGTCGATAGCGAACCTTTCGAGCAGATTCAATCCCTCCGTGCACTGCCAAAGATATCCAGCAGGCTCGCTATCCGACCGCCGCAGAGCACTGCCTTTTTATCCGGTACATCTCGCCATCCGCATGGCTGAGCAGCGTATCGGCATCTTCCCCGTCCGCAGGATAAAAGGCCACGCCGATACTGCAGGACGGCATGTTGATCGCGCCAAACTCGGCACCCAGCGGCTCGGCCATGGCGGCGAGAATCTGTGCCACCTTCTCGGCAACGGCTTCCTGCGACTGGATATCCGTCAACAGCACGGTGAATTCATCACCCCCCATCCGCGCCACGGTATCCGTCTCACGGACGCAGGCTTGCAGTCGTCGTGCAACCATGCAGAGCACCCGGTCACCGACTGCATGGCCATGCACATCGTTAATGCCCTTGAAGTCATTGATATCCAGGAACAGCAACGCCAGCGTGCTGTTGTGGCGGTGTGCGGCGCGCAGGGCCGAGTCCAGCCGGTCGTTGAACAGCGAGCGGTTGGTCAAGGCGGTCAGCGGATCATGATGGGCCATGAAGCGCAATTCTTCCTCGGCCTGCCGGAGGGCTGTCACGTCCCGCGCGACACCGATCCGGGCCTCCACCTCATCAGACCAGAAGGCTGCCCAGAGGATGTGCACGACACCGCCATCCTTGCGGATGTAACGGTTGCGGAAATCGACGTGAGAATGCCCATTCATGACCCGGATGATGGAGGCCCGTGTCACCGACAGGTCGTCAGGATGGATGTAGTCGGTGATCGGGGTGCCGGTCAGCTCGTCGGCACGGTAACCGAGCAGGGTTTCACAGGCATCACTGACAAATACAATCTGGTTGTCCCGATCGACCACGAACACCGTGTCCAGCATCAGATGGATCAGTCTGGGGTAGAGCGCTTGCAGGTCAACGGGCATAGGCCAGGAGGTCCGGTTCAAATTGCTTGATCATAGCCTGACCGCGCAGGGCGGCGGCAAGCAATCCTGCAGACTTGCGGTGCGCCTGTAAATGGACTTCCGAGCCATTCAAGTCTAGTCTCGCGCCACCTGACAAACGGATCATTGAAGGGAATTGGATTGAACGCAAGGACAGCTACATTTGCCTCGCAAGGCTATGCGGTAATCCCTTCAATTGTTTGTGACAACGAGCTGGCGTTGGCTCGTGACCTCGCCAACGGTCTGATAGACCGGTATAGGCAAGGTGAAGAGGCGGTGTTGTCGGCGGGGGTGAGCATCGGTGATGCGGGGCGTCGCCATCCGCAGCGCAACCCGGGCATCGAGCTTGAAACGTGCAACCATGAGCCGTTCATCATCGGTGACCTTATCGGCCTTGAGCCCCGCTTTGCGCGGTTTATCTCACAGCAATCGATCTGGGACCGTGTTGCCGAGCTGTTCGACTGCACGCCTTGCGATCTGCTCTTTCACTTTGCCAACCTGACCCGTAAACCCGGTGAAACAGGGCCTGCCATAGGCTGGCATCGAGATGGGAGCAACGCCTACTTCGCCAGTGAAGATGGCCGCACCGTGCGCCTGCTGATCCCGCTTCAGTTCATGTCAGCCCGAAATGGCGGTACCGCAGTGGTGCCGGGTTCTCATCTGAATAGCGACACCGCGACCGACACCGCGCGCTGCCCAGACGTGCCCGCCGGCAGTTGCCTAGCGCTTCACTCAGCCACGTTGCACGGGGGGACAGCCAACCGTAGCGGGCTGGAACGCGATGTGATCGTTCTCCAGTTCGGGTTGCGATCTTCAGCGCTGCGCTGCACGGCAACCGAGAAGCTGGCGCCATCGACGCGAGAGGAGCTTCTGTCGTTCTACCGAAATCTGGTTCAAACGCCAGTCCAGTAGGAGCGGGCCTTGTCCCGCGATCGGGCGCGAAGCGGCCGTAAAACCTGAACTCACGGTGCAACTGTCACGCCGAGTCGACTGGATTCGCTGCCGCTTTGCGGCAGATTGCGGGGCAAGGCCCGCTCACCGGCTGAGGACCGCTTCTAGCCGAATTCTGCATGTCACGAAGAATTGAAAACGCGAACAACGGTAGTTGATTGGGCCGCATCGGCGGCCCAGGACAGTCGCAGGCGATCACTCCGCCGCCGATTGGCCTGCTTGCATCGAGCGACGCAACAACGCTGCCGTTGCCGAGCGCGCTTCGACCTCGTCCAGCAATGCTTCGACCAGTGCAAGGCTCATCTCCAGCGATTGCTCCGTAGCCCAGAGCAAACCGCGCACCTCGGCATTGACCATGTCACAGGCGTGAGCGTTGGTCTGGTAGGCGCTTTTGAGCAGGATGGAGGTGTGGATCAGGGCGTCTTCGGATGAGACACCGGCACGGACGGCGAACAGTGGATCGTGGCTGCCATTGCAGGAGCCGAAGGTGGTGCTGGTTTGGGTGGTGAGGGGTGGATCGGGAACGGGTTTTGTCATTGTGGAGCTCCTTGATCAGTGGAACTGCCACGCATCGCTGCTAAACGATAAGGGTGGCAGCTGTACGCGGGTTAGCAGACCAGGGATCAAGGAACCCGGCGCGCACGAAGGCGCCCCGCGCACAGCCGCCATAACACGAGACAACCGGCATAAAAAAAGCGCCGGTTGATCGAGAAGGGGCACTTGAAGGCTTTTGGTAATCCAATATCAGTCAAGTGGAAGCAATCGCGAGGGGCTGCTTTCGACCCAGGATGTGTGAAAACGTTTTTGATCGTCCCGGTGAATCCGAATCTCTTGAAAAATCGCGTTCCTACGTAAATTTACGGTCCCCTGAGCTGCTGATCGTCAGTAGATTTCGCGTAGGAACGCATG
>JBOICD010000472.1:0-3075 GCA_050739855.1 Pseudomonas sp. | reverse complement strand
GTTGAACTGCGCCAGGCCTTTCACCACCCACGGCGTGGCATAGATCAGCGCCGCACCGCTGCCGATCATCACCAGCAAGGCCATGAACGGTACGCGCAAGGCGCCTGCCAGGCCACCCAGGCGTTGTTCCACCCAGCCTTTGATGTCGGTGCCGAACAGCACCAGCAAACAGCCCACAAGCGCCAGTGAGATCTCTGACAAATTGCTGCGGCTCCAGCGGGAAACGGTCGAGAGCAGGTCGAGTACCAAGTCCATTCGTAATCCTTAGGTCAAGAAATACTGCAGCAGGTCGTTGAGGAACAACTGGCCTCGCGGGGTAGCGACCAGTCGCGTCGATTCGACCTGCAAAAGGCCCTTTTGTTCGGCCTCGCGGCGGGCTGCAGCCAGTTGCGCCAACGGCAGTCCGGTGCGTTGGCTGAACAGCTCGGCGTCGACGCCCTGGGTCAGGCGCAGGGCGTTCATCAGGAACTCGAACGGCAGTTCGTCCACCGGCAGGAGCTTTTCGCCAGCCTTGAAGGCTTTGGCCGGGTTCAGGTAGTCCTTGGGCAGGCGGGTCTTCCAGGTGCGCAGGATGCGCCCGTCGGGATGGCTGAGCTTGCCGTGGGCGCCGGCACCGATGCCGATGAAGTCGCCAAAGCTCCAGTAATTGAGGTTGTGACGTGCCGCACGGCCAGGCTGGGCGTAGGCCGAGACTTCATACTGGGTGTAGCCGTGGCTGGCCAACAGGGCCTGGCCGGCCTCCTGGATGTCCCAGAGGATGTCGTCTTCGGGCAGCAGCGGCGGCTGGTTCCAGAACACTGTGTTCGGTTCCAGGGTCAGCTGGTACCAGGACAGGTGCGTAGGGTTCAGCGCGATGGCCTGGCGCAGGTCACCCAAGGCGTCGTCCAGCGACTGGTCGGGCAGGCCGTGCATCAGGTCAAGGTTGAAGTTGTCGAACCCGGCATGGCGCGCCATGTCGGCAGCGCGAATCGCTTCGTCACCGTTGTGAATGCGACCCAGGGCCTCAAGTTTGGCCTGCTGGAAGCTCTGGATGCCGATCGACAGGCGATTGATGCCCAGTTGCCGGTAGGCCTTGAACTTTTCTTGCTCAAAGGTCCCGGGGTTGGCTTCCAGGGTGATTTCGATATCGCTGGCAAACGGGATGCGTTGCTCCACACCCTGCAACAAGCGGCCAAGAGCGCGGGCGCTGAACAGGCTTGGGGTGCCGCCGCCAAAGAAGATCGAGCTGATCGGCCGGCCATACACCGCGCCCAGTTCCTGGTCGAGGTCAGCCAGCAGGGCATCGACGTACGCCTCTTCCGGCAGCTCAGGCGTGGCAGCGTGGGAGTTGAAGTCGCAGTACGGGCATTTACGCACGCACCAGGGAATATGGATGTACAGCGCCAGGGGCGGCAGCTGTGGCAGGGCCGCCCGCGGTGCTTGGGAAGTAAAGCCAGCCTCGCCCAGGTGCAGTGGCTGTGCCGGCGAATGATCGGTCATGCCAGGCCCAGACGTTGACGCAACAGGCTCATGGCACGGGCACGGTGGCTGATCTGGTTCTTGTCGGCGGGGCTCAGCTCGGCGCTGGAGCAGTTACGCTCCGGCACCCAGAACAGCGGGTCGTAGCCAAAGCCATGCTCGCCGCTGGCCTCGGTCAGGATGCGGCCGTGCCAGAGGCCTTCGCAGAGGATTGGCAGCGGGTCGTCGGCATGCCGGACCAGCGCCAGGACGCAGACGAACTGGGCGCCGCGTTGTTCCTGCGGGACGTCCTTGAGTACATCGAGCAACTTGGCGTTGTTGGCCGCGTCGCCCTTGCCGTCGGCGTAGCGCGCCGAGTAGATGCCGGGTGCACCACCGAGGAAGTCCACGGCCAGCCCCGAGTCGTCGGCCAACGCCGGCAGGCCGGAAATGCGTGCGGCGTTACGCGCCTTGAGAATCGCGTTCTCGACGAACGACAAGCCGGTTTCTTCCGGCTCGACGCTGCTGAATTCGCCAATCGAGCGCAACTGCACGGTATCACCGAGCATGGCTTGCAGTTCTTTGAGTTTGCCGGCGTTGTGGCTGGCCAATACGATTTGCTGAAAAGTCATCATTCGCCTGGGAAAAGCTCTTGGTTGAAACTGATGGTTTCGGTCTTGCCATTAACGCCAACGTTGATGGTGAAGGTCCGGGTTTCCTGTTGTTCCACAGGGAACTGGGCAATGTAGTAGATCGCGCCTTGTTCGGTGATCTGCTTGAACTTCAGCGGGATCGAGGTGCTGGTGAGGTCTTTGACAGTGCCGCTGACCTGGGTGACCACCGGTTTGTCGGCCTTGATCACCGACACATTGATCACGCCCTGGTTCTTGCTGCGAACCAGTTCTGCGGCCTTGGCAATATCCGGTTGCAGGAAGGTCGAGATGAAGGTGCTGTAGTGCACGGTGGTGTCACCGAACACTTCCTTGCGCTCGCCCTTGATGGCGTCGGCGGCGACTGCCGTTACGCTCAGGCAGGCAGTCAGTAAAAAGCTCAACAAGCGACCCATGATCGTTCTCCTCCAGTGTGCGGGTTAAACCGCGACCTTGTGTCCGGTAAGGCCGGGGCTGCTGACACGGTAAATGCCGATCTCCCCTAGAAGATTAGGCCATAGCTTGCTCGCCCACCCGTGGCGGTGCAAATGGTCGACCGCCAGACGGTCGAGCACCTGGGCGCGACGTTCGCTGCACAGTGCCTCGAAGTCTTCAAAGGTGCAGAAGTGGATGTTCGGCGTGTTGTACCAGGTATAC
The DNA here is from genome assembly GCA_050739855.1 of Pseudomonas sp. Lineage (GTDB taxonomy): Bacteria > Pseudomonadota > Gammaproteobacteria > Pseudomonadales > Pseudomonadaceae > Aquipseudomonas. The sequence goes on along the minus strand of JBOICD010000472.1, from coordinate 331 downwards.
GGCATGAAGTCCGAGACCGGCATGCGACCTTTGGTCGCCAGGTACCAGCGGCAACGCCAGTGGCCGAAGTTGGGGAAGGTGATGATGCACTGGCGGCCCACGCGCAGCATTTCGTCGAGGATCCGGTCCGGGTACTCCACGGCCTGCAGGGCCTGGGTCATGACCACCACGTCGAAGCTGTTGCTGGCGAAATTGCCCAGGCCCCTGTCCAGGTCCTGCTCAATGACGTTGACGCCCTTGGCTACGCACTGGGCGATGTTGTCGGGGTCGATTTCCAGGCCGTAGCCGGCGACCTGCTTGTGATCACGCAGCGATGCCAGCAGTTCACCAG
>JBOICD010000471.1:0-3086 GCA_050739855.1 Pseudomonas sp. | reverse complement strand
CCATCCAGCCCAGCTCGTGCAAGCCTTTGACCAGTACGTTGCGGCGCTGGCGATACTGCTCGGCAATGTCGCGTACGCACTGCTGGTCACCTTCCAGGGCAGCAATCGCCGCCACCTGCAGCGGCGTGAAGGTGCCGTAGTCGTGATAGCTCTTGATCCGCGCCAGGGCACTGACCAGCTCCGGGTTGCCGACCATGAAGCCGATACGCCAGCCCGCCATGTTGTAGCTCTTGGACAGGGTGAAGAACTCCACCGCGATGTCCTTGGCACCTGGCACCTGCATGATCGACGGCGCCTTCCAGCCGTCGTAGACGATGTCGGCGTAGGCCAGGTCGTGGATCACCAGCACGTCGTACTGTTTGGCCAGTGCCACTACCCGCTCGAAGAAGTCCAGCTCGACGCACTGCGCAGTCGGGTTGGAAGGGAAGCCGAGAATCATCATCTTCGGCTTGGGGATCGACTCGCGGATGGCTCGTTCCAGCTCGTTGAAGAAGTCCACGCCCGGCACCAACGGCACCGAACGCACCTGGGCACCGGCAATCACTGCGCCATAGATATGGATCGGGTAGCTGGGGTTGGGCACCAGCACCGTGTCGCCATGATCCAGGGTGGCGAGCATCAGGTGGGCCAGGCCCTCCTTGGAGCCGATGGTGACGATGGCTTCGCTTTCCGGGTCGATCTCGACCTCGTAGCGCTCCTGGTACCAGCGCGAGATGGCCCGGCGCAGGCGCGGAATGCCGCGGGACGTCGAGTAGCCATGGGTGTCTTCGCGCTGGGCGACCTGCACCAGTTTTTCGACGATGTGCGGTGGCGTGGCCCCGTCGGGGTTGCCCATGCTCAGGTCGATGATGTCCTCGCCACGACGGCGTGCGGCCATCTTGAGTTCGGCGGTGATGTTGAAGACGTAAGGGGGGAGACGATCAATGCGCGCAAAGCGGCGCGGCGAACCTTGGTCAGCCATGGCTTCCTCGAAGACGTAAGCGCCCGGAACCGTCCGAGCGACGTTGGCCACTGCGGTGGCCGAGGCGGCAAGATAGAACGTCGCGAGGGTAGCTGTAAAGTGCTTTTGCTCGTGGCCGGGCACCCGGCTCCAGGCCACGATGCATTAGCTCGTCAGCGGATCGGATCGAACTCCAGCGCGCGCCAGGTGGCTATATCCAGCCCTGTTTCAGGCAACAGATCGCTACCGCGCACATAACTGAAGGGTTTGGTGCTGCCCCCTTGATGAACACGGCGATCGTCACCTTCTGACTCGCCAATCAGCGTGTAGGAGTGCTCACGCATGGCCCTGTATTGCGCATCGTCGCGATCCAGAGCATCCAGGTAGCCTGCAACCTGCTGAGCGCTCAGCGCCAGCCGCTTTTGCAGGGTCACTTGCCAGCGCGTCAGGCAGGTTTCGGCAAAGTGACGCACGAGCAAGCCTGGCTCGGGCAGGTGTTTGCCATCGCTGGCACCATCCCTGGAGGCGTTTCCCACCAGCGTGGCATGCCGCCCTGGCAGCGGATAGATGTGTGTACGGGTATCCGGGTGGGTAGTCGGAATCACGCCGGCAAAGCCTTTGGAGCGTTCGTCACGCGCATAGAAGCCCACATACTCCCTGACGTTGGCGCGCAGGTGCAGCCGGTGCGGTTGCAGGTTGTTGATCCCCGGAACGGGGTCGATGGCGAAGATATTCACCGGCACCTGGCTGAGCTCGGGATCATCCGCCATGGCGTTGGCCAGCATATGGCAGCTGATGCCGCCGCGGCTCCAGCCAACGATGTTGACCTGGCTGGGGATCGGCCCACCCTTGCGGTGCAACTTGATGATGCCTTCCTGCAACTCCTGCTGTGTAACGCCACGGTCGCCATAATCATAGTGACGCCAGAACCACGAGCCTTCCTTCTTCACATCCTCGATTGGCGCGCCCGCCGACTTGAGGCGATTGTATTCGTCCTCGGTCAGCTTTTCCCGTTGCCAGCTGCAGCGTCCCTTGATCACCTGCAGGGCATGGGCAACGTTCTGTTCCCAGCCTGCGCCAAACAGGGTCCCGCTCAGGCCGTACGCCTTGTTCTCGATGAACAGATCGTCGCTTTGCATGTTGCCGCTGCCAGGGCCATCGATGGCGATCCAGTGGGCGAACTCGCGGCCCTGGTCGTTGGCGGCCAGGGTCGCGACCAGCTCGCCATTCCAGAAATTGGGGTTCCGGTCGTCGAAACGGTGCGAACCGGTGCCGCAGAAGTACACAGTCAAAACGCTCATGGTGGGGCTCTCCCTCGGGTTGAAGTGGCCGCACACTAACAACAGCGACGCGCGTCATTCAGTCGGCAATCCTGCCTTTTGGAGAGCGGTTTTCCAGGCAAAAAAAAGCCCCGGGCGTTTGCGCCCGGGGCTTTTTTCAGCACGGTGTTCCGGTGGGAGCAGGCTTGCCCCGCGAAGCGATGTAGCCGACTGCCTGCAATCGCGGGGCAAGCCCGCTCCCACCGCTAGTGTGGCACCGTGGCTGGATCAATGTGCGTAGGTCAGCAACAGCTCGGTCGGCACCTTGGTGTCGAGCGACATCATCACGCTCAGGGCAGTGATGGTGAAGATCGAGAACACGAACAGCTTGCGGGCCCACAGGCGATCATCGACAGCCTTGTAGCCGGTCCAGGCCATGTACAGCCAGTACATGCCCATGGCGGCGGCAACCGCCATGTAGCTCATACCGGCGTAACCGCCCAGGGTCAGCATCAAGGTCGCCACCAGGAACGCCACGATGTACCAGAGGATGTGCTTCTTGGCCACCAGGATGCCACGCTTGACCGGCAGTACCGGAATCGAAGCAGCCAGGTAGTCGTTGAAGCGGAAGATCGCGATGGCATAGGAATGCGGCATCTGCCAGAGGCTGAACATCACCAGCAGGGTCAAGGCAGCCAGGTCGAAGCTGTTGCTCACGGCGCAGTAGCCGATCACCGGAGGCATGGCACCGGACAGGCTGCCAACCAGGGTGCCGTGCACCGATTTGCGCTTCAGGTACAGGCTGTAGAAACCCACGTAGATGATGAAGCCGATCAGGCCGAACAACGCTGCCAGGGCATTGGCCTGCACATACAGCAGGCCAAGAC
>JBOICD010000470.1:0-3086 GCA_050739855.1 Pseudomonas sp. | reverse complement strand
GGCTTGCCCCGCGATTACGATTTGACCGACACACCGCGATCGCGGGGCAAGCCCGCTCCCACAGGGATACAGTCACCGCGAATCACAGGCTCCGAACAACTGTATCCCTTGAATCAAGGCTTCTCAGCCTTCGCCTTCAACGCCTTCAAGGTATTGAACGGCGCATCCACGACAAACTTGTTCGCCACCATCGACGGCACGCTGCCACCTGGCTCGGTGTGCACCTGGTAAGTCACCTCGGTACCACCCTCCTTGGGCTGCAGCTTCCAGAAACCCTGAACCTTGGCCACGCGCACAAAGCCCTTTTCTTCAGGCAGATACTTCGGCACACCTTCAAGTTTGCGGGTCAAGCTGCCATCCGCCTCCGCAGTGGTGGTGACGTGCAGAATGGAGTCGCGCGGGGTGACCGGCCACGGCGTATTGAACTGCGTGTAGGTCCAGCTCTGATCGCCCTCGGTCTTGAGCAGCTTTTGCGACTTGCACTCATGAATCCAGGCGCAAGCACCCACGATGTCTTCCTGCAGGGCCCTGACTTTTGCCAGCGGCGCCTTGATCAGCGTTACACCGCGATAAGCTTTGTAATCAGAACCGGCAACTTCAGTCAGATCAACCTTGATCCCGTCTTCATTCTTGGCCTGCTTCCAGTCCTCGGCATGGGCCAGCGGCAGCAGCGCCGCGCTAAGCCCCATGATCAGTGCCACTTGCTTAAACGATCCCATTCTGTTGTTCCTTATTGTCGAAGATCCACGTTTCAAGCCGCCGTCATTTGCTCCAGCCATCCCAGGATCCTGATCGCTTCATCGCGATCACTGCCGCACACCTCTACATCGGCCTTGAAGCCACCACACACCGCAGGGCGTTCGGGCTTGCCGAACAGCCCACAGAGATTGGCGAGCGACAGATGCAAACAGCGCTCCCCCGCCGGTTTGCCCTTGGGCATACCCGGAATCGGTGAGCTGATGGACGGTGCGATGCAGCAAGCGCCACACCCTTCACGGCAGTTCATGACAGCAGAATCCTCGGTACAGCAAATGATGAATGACCCCGGATAGTACCCGCTAAAACGGTCGTTTGAAATTGTTGGCCACATGAAAAATCACGCTATCAGCCATGACCAACCGGTCAGCTTGATAACTATTGCTTGAACTCGAACTCGATGGCTGCGCCTTCGATGTCCTGCTGGCGAGCGTCATTACGCAACTGCAGCTGCATTTCGTTGCTCAGCAACCGACCGTTAAGCTGAAACGGGCTATCCGAGGGTGGCTTCTCGCCAAACAGGTAAGGCAACAGGGGCTTGGGCGTAGGTACCGGGTCTTGAGTCGCCGGCTTGAGGTCTTTGACCATGTCGGCCGGCAAGCGCAGGTCTACTTTGGTTGCGGGCAAAGGTGCCGGGGCAGCCTTGGCTGCGTTTTTCGCCTTATGTCGCACAGGTTTGGCAGCCGGTTTTTTACTCACCGGCGCCTTCTTGACCTGTTTTTGCTGGACGGTCGGCTTGGCTTTTGTCGCAGTGCTGGCGGGCTTGCCCGGTGATGCAGGTGGCGTCTGAGCCATCACGCTCCCACTGCCAGCCAGAAAACCCAGCAAACACAGGAACACGCCAACCCGGGACAAAGCTTTCATATACACCGAAAATCACCCGCAAAGAAGTATATGGTCCCCGTTCCCGCGAAGACTGGCAAGTCTAGAAAAAGTTCGCCGCCCCCGACTCCTGACACAGCTGACTGGCCAACATACCCAGGGTCATCAAGGCGCGTTCCGCTTCGCGATTCCAGGGAATCCCGCAGTTCAGACGGATGCAGTGGTTGAACTGCTCGGTATTACTGAATATCAGCCCCGGCGCGATACTGATCCCCTGCTGCAGCGCGCGCACGTGCAACTCCTGGGTATTGACCCGCCCAGGCAGGCTCACCCAGAGAATGAAACCGCCGGTCGGCCGGGTCATCTGCGTGCCTTCAGGGAAATGCTGCTGCACTGCCAACTGGTAGGCGCTGAGGTTCTTCCGGTACTCCTGGCGGATGTAACGCAAGTGCCGGTCATAGCCGCCATTTTCAAGATACGAGGCCACCCCCATCTGCGTCACACTGCAGGCCGAGTGCGTGGTGAAAGTCTGCAAGCGCTGGATTTCCGCCTGGTATTTACCGGCAATCATCCAGCCGATACGCACCCCGGGCGACAAGGTCTTGGAAAAGCTCGAGCAGTAAATCACCCGACCCAGGCGATCAAAGGCCTTGAGCGCTTTGGTCTTGCCCTGTTCAAACATCAGTTCGCCGTAAATATCGTCTTCGACAATCTGGATATCGAAGTCCGAAGCCAGACGCAGCAATTGCTTCTGCCGATCTTCCGGAATCGTACCACCGAGCGGATTGCTCAGCCGCGCGGTCAAGACCAACGCCTTGATCGACCACTGATTGGCCGCAAGCTGCAGAGCCTCCAGACTGATGCCGGTAGACGGATCGCTGGGAATCTCGATGACCTTCAGCCCCAACAGATCGGCCAGTTGCAGCAAGCCATAATAAGTCGGTGATTCGGCGGCGATCAGATCACCCGGCTTGGTCAACACCCGCAGCGACATCTGCAACGCATCGACACAGCCATGGGTGACCACCACCTCACTGGGATCAACCACCACGCCGGCATCACGCATGCGGATGGCGATCTGACGGCGCAAAGGCTCAAAGCCTGGGCTGAACATATAGCTGAACGCCCGCGGACTATGGAAACGGGTGACCTTGGCCAGTTGTTGATGCAGCGCCCGCACCGGCAAGTAGTCGACATGGGGCACCGCCGCCCCGAACGGGAACACGCCGTCGCGCCGCGCTTCGGTCAGCACTTGCTGGATGATGCTGCTGCGGGTGACCAGACCGGGGCGCTCGACCCGGGCGATATCCGGGGTCTGCGCAGTCAGCGCCGGGGTCTGGTGCACATAATAGCCAGACTGCGGACGAGCCCGGATCAGCCCCTGGTCTTCCAGGTTGGCATAGGCCTGCAGCACCGTGGCATGGCTGACATTGAGCTGCGAGCTCATCTTGCGCACCGACGGCACCCGTTCGCCCGGCTGATAGACACCACGACGAATGTCTTCGGCC
>JBOICD010000469.1:0-3093 GCA_050739855.1 Pseudomonas sp. | reverse complement strand
GCGCAGTAGGCCCATCTTCTGGGGCCGCGCTGCGACCCATCGCGGATGAATCCGCTCCTACAACATCCGGTCGAAGTACCTGCCATCCTTGATATCAATCAATTTTCTTCCGTGTGTTTTTCCGTAGCCTGCACTGCATATTGTGTTTTCAGATAAATAAACATCTATATGTAGTGTTTGGGGGATTAATGCACAGTACGTTGAACAAGCGCGACGGCAGTCTGGTCGCTTTCGATGCTGACAAGATCCGCCAGGCGTTGATCGCTGCCGGCAAGGCCACCGGGGAGTATGCCGAGGCCGAGGCCGAAGGGTTGCTGGCGGCGGTGCTGGCCCATCTGGAGGGCTATTCGCAGCTGCACGTCGAACAGATCCAGGACCGGGTCGAGCGGGTGCTGATGGACGCCGGGCATTTCCTCTCGCTACGCGCCTACATCGTCTACCGCGAGCAGCACGGGCGTTTGCGCCGCGACCGCAAGACGCTGGTCGAAGTGGCGACGTCGATGAACGAGTACCTCAACCGTGAAGACTGGCGGGTTCAGGCCAACGCCAACCAGGGCTACTCGCTGGGCGGGCTGGTGCTCAATGTCTCCGGCAAGGTCACCGCCAACTACTGGCTCGATGAGGTTTACAGCGAAGCCATTGGCCGCGCCCACCGCGAGGCCGATCTGCATGTGCATGACCTGGATATGCTCGCCGGCTACTGTGCCGGCTGGTCGCTGCGCACCCTGCTGCACGAAGGCCTCAATGGCGTACCCGGACGGGTCGAGGCCGGGCCGCCCAGACACCTGAGCAGCGCCCTGGGGCAGATGGTCAATTTCCTTGGCACCCTGCAGAACGAGTGGGCCGGGGCCCAGGCCTTCAGTTCCTTCGACACCTACCTGGCACCCTATGTGCGCAAGGACCGGCTGTGCTACGAAGAGGTCCGCCAAGCCATCCAGGAGTTCATCTACAACCTCAATGTGCCGTCACGCTGGGGCACGCAGACGCCCTTTACCAACCTGACCTTCGACTGGGTCTGCCCGGAAGATCTGCGCGAGCAGATCCCGGTGATCGGTGGAGAGGAAGTGCCCTTCGCCTATGGTGAGCTGCAGGCCGAAATGGACCTGCTCAACCGCGCCTACATCGAAGTGATGCAGGCTGGCGATGCCAAGGGCCGGGTGTTCACCTTTCCGATCCCGACCTACAACATCACCCACGATTTCCCCTGGGACAGCGATAACGCCGAGCGCCTGTTCGAGATGACCGCGCGCTACGGCCTGCCGTATTTCCAGAACTTCCTCAACTCCGACATGTTGCCCAACCAGGTGCGTTCGATGTGCTGCCGTTTGCAGCTGGATGTGCGTGAGCTGCTCAAGCGTGGTGGCGGTCTGTTCGGTTCGGCGGAGCAGACCGGCTCCCTCGGTGTGGTGACCATCAACTGTGCACGCCTGGGCTATCTGTTCAAAGGTGACACCAGCGGTCTGCTGCAGCGCCTGGATACCTTGATGGAACTGGCCATGGAGAGTCTGGAGGTCAAGCGCAAAGTGATCCAGCACCACATGGACGCCGGCTTGTACCCCTACACCAAGCGCTATCTGGGCACCCTGCGCAATCACTTCTCCACCATTGGCGTCAACGGCCTGCATGAAATGCTGCGCAACTTCAGCGACGACCAGATGGGCCTGCACACCGAGCAGGGGCGGCGTTTTGCCTTGAACCTGCTGGATCATGTGCGTGCCACCCTGGTGCGCTTCCAGGAAGAAACCGGGCATCTCTACAACCTTGAGGCGACACCGGCTGAAGGCACCACGTACCGCTTCGCCAAGGAAGACCTCAAGCGCTATCCCGACATTCTTCAGGCCGGCTGCGTGCAGGCGCCGTACTACACCAACTCCTCGCAACTGCCGGTGGGTTACACCGATGACCCGTTTGAGGCGCTGGAGCTGCAGGACGAACTGCAGTGCAAGTACACCGGCGGTACGGTGCTGCACCTGTACATGGCCGAGCGGATTTCTTCGGCCCAGGCCTGCAAGCAACTGGTGCGCAAGGCCCTGGGGCGCTTCCGCCTGCCTTACCTGACCATCACTCCGACCTTCTCGATCTGCCCGGTACACGGCTATCTGGATGGCGAACACGAGTTCTGCCCGAAATGCGACGAAGCCCTGTTGCTGGTGCAGCAGGTCGGCACTGTTCACTGATTTCGTCTTACCCAACCGCAAGGAGCTTCATCATGACTGCACTGCAAACCCTGCCTGTGGCGCAACGCCAACGCTGCGAAGTCTGGACCCGGGTGATGGGCTATCACCGGCCGGTGTCGGCGTTCAACCCGGGCAAACAGTCCGAGCACCGCGAGCGCCAGCATTTCACTGAGGGTGCGGCAGCGGCCGGGCATCCATGAGTCGAGCACTACGGGTCGGGGGCATGGTGCCCCTGACCACCCTCGACTACCCGGGCAAGTTGGCTTGCGTGTTGTTTTGCCAGGGTTGCGCCTGGCGTTGCCGTTATTGCCACAATCCGCAGTTGATCCCGCCGCGTGGTAGTCAGGAGCTGCACTGGAACCAGGTGCTGGCATTCCTCCAGCGCCGCCTGGGCCTGCTCGACGCGGTGGTGTTCAGCGGCGGCGAAGCGACCCTGCAGGACAGCCTGCCGGCGGCCATGGCCGAGGTCCGGCAGATGGGCTTTGCTGTTGGCCTGCACAGTGCCGGCATCAAACCTGAGGCGTTCGTCCGAGCGTTGCCGGGGGCCGATTGGGTCGGCTTCGACGTCAAGGCCCTGGCCGAGGAGTGTGCGCTGATTACTCGGGTAAAGGGCAGCGGGGTGGCCAACTGGCGCAGCCTGGAATTGTTGCTGGCCAGTGGCGTGGAGTATGAATGCCGTACTACGGTACATTGGCATCTGATCGACCCTGAACGCCTGCTGACGTTGGCCTGGCGTTTGAGCGAGCGCGGGGTCAAACATTTCGTGGTACAGATGGTACGTACCACGCAAATGCTCGATGCGAGCTTGCCAAAGGTATCGATGCACCCTGCGTTGCCGGCGCTGTGGGATGCGCTTGGCGATCTGTTTCCGGTGTTTGAGGTGCGCGGCTAGACCGCCGCGCCCTTTAACCGCTAG
>JBOICD010000468.1:0-3116 GCA_050739855.1 Pseudomonas sp. | reverse complement strand
GCGTATCTACAACGTGCGCAAGCAAGAGTTGCGCGGCTTTGACAGCATTTTCCAGAGCTCGCGGGTGATGGCGGCGGTGGTGCGCGAGGCGCGGCGCATGGCGCCGCTGGACGCGCCACTGTTGATTGAAGGGGAGACCGGCACCGGTAAGGAGCTGCTGGCACGCGCCTGTCACCTGGCCAGCCCGCGCGGGCAAGCGCCGTTGATGGCGCTCAATTGCGCCGGTCTACCGGAATCCATGGCCGAGACCGAGTTGTTCGGCTATGGGCCGGGTGCATTCGAGGGTGCGCGGGCCGAAGGCAAACTGGGTCTGCTGGAGCTGACCGCGGGTGGCACGCTATTTCTTGATGGCGTGGGTGAGATGAGCCCGCGTTTGCAGGTCAAATTGTTGCGTTTTTTGCAGGATGGCTGCTTCCGTCGGGTCGGCAGCGACGAGGAGGTGTACCTGGATGTGCGGGTTATCTGCGCGACCCAGGTCGACCTGTCGGAGCTCTGTGCGCGCGGCGAGTTCCGCCAGGACCTTTACCATCGCCTCAACGTGCTTTCACTGCATATCCCGCCGCTGCGCGAGTGTCTGGATGGCCTGCCGCCGCTGGTCGAGCACTTTCTCGATCAGGCCAGTCGCCAGATCGGTTGCCCATTGCCGCGCCTGGCCCCGGCGGCCATGGAGCGCCTGAGTCAGTATCACTGGCCGGGTAACGTGCGTCAGCTGGAGAACGTATTGTTCCAGGCGGTATCGCTGTGTGATGGCGGGGTGGTTAAAAGCGAACATATTCGCTTGCCGGACTATGGTGCACGGCAACCGCTGGGTGAGTTTTCCCTGGAGGGCGACTTGGGCGAGATTGTCGGGCGCTTTGAAAAAGCGGTGCTGGAACAATTGATGAGTGAATATCCGAGCAGTCGGGCGTTGGGTAAGCGCCTCGGTGTTTCACATACCACGATAGCCAACAAGTTGCGCGAACATGGTGTTGGCAAGTCAGCAGAGTAAATAAGCTGTAATGACAGAAATGTCAGCGTGGATTAGTTGCGGTGCAACTATTGCGTACAGGTTATTTGAACCGCGCGCCTCGGTCAGCGGCGATCGAGGCGCGGTGAGCGGTAATCTTCAGATTATCCGTTGGAGCAACCGTTGCCCATCACACGGTACTCGAGAATATGCCGCTGGCCCTGCGAGTCTTCATAGGTCATGCGCGCCGGGACCACTTCGCAGACGTTCGGGACTTCGCTCATGGAAATGACTTTGGCGATGTCCAGGTGCTGCGAGTAACTGTACTGTTCAACCGGAATCTGCTCGGCGCCGCCGTTTGCAACTTCGTCGGCCACCGCCACGCTGCAAAGACTGCCAAGTGCCAATACCAGTAAAGCTTTCATTTTCATTTTACCTGTCTAAGGTCGTAAGGGGGCACGCAGCGCTTGTGGCGCCGCGTGTACAACTAACGTTCAACTATCACAGTTATCTCGGGATTAACGGCCTTCGTGGGGGCTGTAACAAGAAGTTAATCGCGATGCCGTTGCTGGCGGGGCGAATTTTAGGGGTGAGCGCTTATGTTAAACAGATGACGTTTTGATAAACACTGTTGGCGAAAACTGTAACAATCGCTTGCTTGACATCTCTGTGATTCATTTTTTTCTGCGCCAGTGCCCGGTCTTGAGCCTGCGGTCAATTGCATGGGTGCAAAAGAGCAGGGCGTTACTACCAACGTCGAATGGCCTACCGGGTCTGGTACAGTTACAACGAGGTCATACAAAAACAACTATTACACCGAGGTAGATAAAGATGAGTGCGGCTCCCCTGTATCCCGTTCGTCCCGAGGTTGCGGCCACCACCCTGACTGATGAGGCGACCTACAAGGCCATGTACCAGCAGTCGGTGATCAACCCGGACGGCTTCTGGCGTGAGCAGGCGCAGCGCCTGGACTGGATCAAGCCTTTCACCAAGGTCAAGCAGACCTCCTTCGACGACCATCATGTCGATATCAAGTGGTTTGCCGACGGCACTCTGAACGTCTCCTACAACTGCCTGGACCGCCACCTTGCCGAGCGTGGTGACCAGGTCGCAATCATCTGGGAAGGCGACGATCCTTCCGAACACCGCAACATTACTTACCGCGAACTGCACGAGCAGGTGTGCAAATTTGCCAACGCCCTGCGCGGTCAGGACGTGCACCGTGGTGACGTGGTCACCATCTATATGCCGATGATTCCCGAAGCCGTAGTGGCGATGCTGGCCTGTGCGCGTATCGGCGCGATCCACTCGGTGGTCTTCGGTGGCTTCTCTCCTGAGGCGCTGGCTGGTCGTATCATCGACTGCAAGTCGAAGGTGGTGATCACCGCCGACGAAGGTCTGCGTGGCGGTCGTCGCACGCCGCTCAAGGCCAACGTTGACCTGGCCCTGACCAACCCGGAAACCGCCAGCGTGCAGAAGATCATCGTGTGCAAGCGCACCGGTGGCGACATTGCCTGGCACCAGCACCGTGACATCTGGTACGAGGACCTGATGAAGGTCGCTTCCAGCCACTGCGCACCGAAAGAGATGGGTGCCGAAGAAGCGCTGTTCATCCTCTACACCTCCGGCTCCACCGGTAAGCCCAAGGGCGTGCTGCACACCACTGGCGGTTACATGGTCTACGCCGCGCTGACCCATGAGCGGGTGTTCGACTACCGTCCGGGTGAGGTCTACTGGTGCACCGCCGACGTCGGCTGGGTGACCGGTCACAGCTATATCGTCTACGGTCCGCTGGCCAATGGTGCGACCACGGTGCTGTTTGAAGGTGTGCCGAACTATCCGGACATCACCCGTGTGTCGAAGATCATCGACAAGCACAAGGTCAATATCCTCTATACCGCCCCGACCGCCATCCGCGCGATGATGGCTGAAGGTCAGGCTGCTGTTGAGGGCGCCGATGGTTCGAGCCTGCGCTTGCTCGGTTCGGTGGGTGAGCCGATCAATCCGGAAGCCTGGAACTGGTACTACCAGACCGTCGGCAAGGAGCGTTGCCCGATCGTCGATACCTGGTGGCAGACCGAAACCGGTGGCGTGCTGATCAGCCCGCTGCCAGGTGCTACTGCGCTGAAGCCGGGTTCGGCAACGCGTCCATTCTTCGGTGTGGTACCGG
>JBOICD010000467.1:0-3136 GCA_050739855.1 Pseudomonas sp. | reverse complement strand
GCAAGCGGTCCCATGATATGCCGCGTTGCTGCTGTACCTGGGGATCCGAGGCCTGGGTCCATTCCTCCCGGCTCACCTGCACATCAGGTGCAATGGGGCGTGTAACGAACGGATCGGGTGCACTCATACGCCTCAGGGTGGCGCCGGACAGGGCATTGCCCTGCAGCGACACGGCGCGTCGCAATGCGTGCGGTGCTTGCAAAATCTCTTCCGGTACGCTGGCAATCTGGTTATTGCGCAGGTCGGCCTGTTCAAGCAAGACGCACCAATGCAGGCCCGATGGCACGGTCTGCAGCCTGCAGTTACGCAGGTGCAACTCGTTCAAGCGTGACGGTTGGCGAAATTGCAGGCTGGCCGACCCAAGCGGATTGTCACTAAGACTCAGGGTACGTAGCTGCGGCAGGTTGACAAGCACATCGACGTCGGATCTCGCCAGTCGAATACGGTTGTCGTTCAGGCGCAAGACACGCAGTTCGCTGAGTTGCTCAATCTCTGAAGGCAGCATGGTGAGCAAATTCCTGCTCAGACTCAGCCAGCGAAGCCCATTGAAACAGCGCAGGAAGTTCGCCGGAAGTCGCTGCAACTGTAGGCCGACCAGCCTAAGATCAGTGATATGGGCGAAGTCAGCCCGCTCGGGCAACTCCGGCAATTCATGAATGGCCGTGCCGATCAGGCTCAGACGCATGCCCTCCAATTGCCCATATTGATTACGCAGTGGCTCGCCTTGCAAACGCCAGCAACGCCGCAGCTCTTCGGCAACGGTTCGGCGCGCGCGTTGTGTGGCCGGCTGCGCGAGATTGTCCTCCCAGTTTGCCAGGACCTCATCCAACTGCCGGTACCCCTGCTCTTGGTTCAGCAAAATGTCGAAGGCCGAGCCCCGCATGGACAGCAACGTGGTCAGGTAGTCTTCCACCTGATCTTCGTTGAAGCCGACATACAGGGCGCGAATGCGAGCGCGCAGAAGCAGTGCAGCATCGTTGCGCCAGCTCCCTCGGCCACTGAGCAGATAGCCAACCCGACCATCGGCCAGGCGCCGACCTGGATTGAACCAAGGCTTGACCTCGCGCCAGCCCAGCAGTCGCTCGAGTCGCTGTCGGCTCGCCGGCAACCAGCCCTGCAAGTCTCGCCTTACCTGATCTGCGGCATTGCTTGCGACCCAGCGCAAACGTGCCAGTTCGCTATCCGGCAAGACGGCAAGCAACACTTCAGGCAAGCCTGCTGGCTCATCGATTTCGAGGTCCAGTGGGTACCCCTGAGCGTCAGACAGCCAAAAACGCCCCGCGCGCCACACCATCACATGCACGTTCGCGTTCTGCGGGTCTAGCACCGCAAGGCGGCGGCCACCGTCGGAACCTTCGCGCAACTCAAGGTTGATACTGCTCGGCCAATTCGCATGTTTGCGCAACAGGTTAAAGGCCAGGTCGATCGAGTCGGCCTGGTAGCTGTTACGTAGAAACAGCCCTTCGCGCATCCGGGTCAATTTGGCATGGCGAAGCAGCGAGCGCGCCTGCTCTGCCAGCGCCAGCGGAATGCGCTGCTCGTCGGTCATGCGCAGCCGATCAGCATCATTCGCCTGCTGCAGCAAGTGCAAGGCATAAGCATCCGGCAGCCCGGGGAAATCGCGCTGGAGTAATGCCAGCGAATCATCAGCGGCCAGGTACTGTCGGGTGAAATGCTCAAACAGTCCCTCGCGCAAACGGTCGGCCTGCTCCAGCACTTCGGTACGCTGCTCGGCCGCGCTCAGGCCAGCAGTGTCGATCTGCGCTAAACACCAGGTGTAGAACTCCGGATCCGCTTCCCCTGGCAAGGGCTGCACCAGCGCCGAGAAAAATGCTTCGATCCGTGCATCGATACTGAAGCGTTCCAGGGTGTCGCGCAAACTCACCGGCATTGGCCGGTTCTCCACCAGCAGGCCGCGCAACTCATCCTCATCGACACCTGCCACCTGAAGAATCTGCTTGATCCGCCGAGTATCGAGATTGGCGGCTTCCGGCCACAGCCGACTCAACAACAGCGCGCTGCCTTGCCACTCAAGAGGACGCTCGAAGCTCAGGCGCCAGCTGCGTTCACCATTGAAGTGCAACACCGGTGCGTAGGCCGCTTCGCGCTGCGGATGCTGTAACTGCCAGCGACCCTGGCGCTGGCGAACCTCGTAAAAGGTATTGTCGTGCCGCCACCATTGGCGCTGGCCATCGGTGTGCAGACCGTTGTCCAGCACCTGTGTCTGTTCAGGCACATTTTGCGCTGCATAGGCACGAAGGTCTTCGGACCACAACCGTTTGGCACCGGCGTCATTAGTGATGGGCACCAGACCGTCAACGAAACTGCTGCGTTTGAAACCCCGGGCTATTACCTGCGCCCCGGCCGCTACCGCTACCCCGACCGCTACGGTTTCGGACACGCCCAGCAGGTGCTCCAGGGCTTCGTGCTGATGGCCACGAGACCAGTCACGGACGCCTTCGAAAGTTTGCGAGAGTATCTGCACGACCGTCTGCGCCAGCAGCAGGCCCCCCACCACGGGCACGAACAGCCCCGCCACGTTGACCAAGACCAGACCGACGCCCTGCAACGCCTCAAGACGCTGCGTGGATGCCGCGTGATCGGCATCTGCTGTCGGCACCAGGATCTTGCGGGCATCATCCTTGATACGCCAGACCTGATGAGCAGCCAGGCTGTCGAAGATATCAATGGCGGGGACCACACCTGTCGGCTCCAGGTCTGGTGAAGGATCTGCCAGGCGGTGACTCAAGGTGTTGAGAAAGCCGGGCAATTGCCCAAGACTGATCCTTTGGCGCAGGTAGGCATCGACGTCCGCGCTGCGCAGTTCCATAGCCAAGCGGGCATTCAAATGTATCCAGGAATCGAAACCATACAGGGAGCGCCCAGGAGCGTCAGGCAAGTACAGCAGCACGCGCTGCACCTGTCCGCTAGCATCACGACGCTCAACCGCCAAAGCGCCATCAATCTGACAGCCCAGTAGTTTGAACTGCATGACACGCCACTCAGGCCCCGGCGAGTGAGGCAGCGACGAGTCAGCCACCAGTTGGCGCAACATCTGCAAATCCGCCTGAACAATCTCATCCTTGATCACGGCGATCTCCGCCGCCAGCGCCAGCCCTTTTCGCTTGTCCTGCGC
>JBOICD010000466.1:0-3141 GCA_050739855.1 Pseudomonas sp. | reverse complement strand
GGGGTCAACCTGGCGCAGATGGGCAATGCCCAGGGCGCAGCCGAAAAGCAGTTCAAGCAGATGGAAGCGATCATCAACTCCATGACCCCGGCCGAGCGCCGCGACCCTGAGCTGATCAGCGGTTCGCGCAAGCGCCGGATCGCCATGGGCTCCGGCACCCAGGTGCAGGACATTGGTCGTTTGATCAAGCAGCACAAGCAGATGCAGAAAATGATGAAGAAGTTTTCTGCCAAAGGCGGCATGGCGAAAATGATGCGCGGCCTGGGCGGTATGATGCCCGGCGGCGGCATGCCCAAGCTGTAACCCTATTCAGGTCGTCGGCGCGAATGCGCGCCGATGATCGGAACCTGCCCCGGGCAAAAGGTGCGAGCCTCGGTGGGAGCGGGCTTGTCCCGCGATGCGATTTTTCTGACAAAGCGCATTCGCGGGGCAAGCCCGCTCCCACCGAGGTGAACAGCCTTAGCCCATCGGGCGGGACACTGTTGCCTTCTAGTAAGGCAGCGTTATTCGCAAGTCAGCAGGCAGGCCTATTTGCCCCGGTAAAAAGGCATTTGCAAAAGTCCGTGTATTCCTTGAGAATATGCGGCCTTTCGGGCACCCGTGTGCCCGCTGTGCATTATGATTTGCAGCACCGACTACAGGAACGATGTTCAATGCTAACCATCCGTCTTGCCCGTGGTGGCTCTAAAAAGCGCCCATTTTACACCCTGACCGTGACCGATTCGCGTAACCCGGTTACCGGTTCGCACATCGAGCAGGTTGGCTTCTTCAACCCTATCGCTCGTGGTCAGGAAGTTCGTCTGTCCGTTAAAGAAGACCGCGTTGCTCACTGGCTGAGCGTTGGCGCACAGCCGTCCGAGCGCGTTGCTCAACTGCTGAAACAAGCTGCCAAGGCTGCTGCCTGAGCACGATGAGCGCGACGCCAGAAAAAGCTGATGACTTGATCGTTGTCGGCAAGATTTTTTCGGTTCACGGCGTTCGCGGCGAGGTGAAGGTCTTTTCCTTTACCGATCCGATTGAAAACCTGTTGGATTACCGTAACTGGACGCTTCGGCACGAAGGGAAGGTAAAACAGGTCGAGCTGGTCAGTGGCCGTTCCACTCAAAAGGACCTGGTCGCCAAGCTCAAAGGCCTCGACGATCGTGATGAAGCCCGTCTTCTGAGCGGTTATGAAATTTGTATCTCGCGTAGCCTTTTGCCCAACCTGCCTAGCGACGAGTACTACTGGTACCAGTTGGTAGGTCTGAAAGTCATCAACCACGACGAACAGCTGTTCGGCAAGGTTGATCACCTGTTGGAGACCGGCGCGAACGATGTAATGGTGGTCAAGCCCTGCGCGGGCAGCCTGGATGATCGTGAACGCCTGTTGCCCTACACAGAGCAATGCGTGTTGAAGATCGACCTGGTTGCAGGCGAGATGAGGGTGGAATGGGACGCGGACTTCTAAGCAATGGCCAGCCTGCGCGTAGATGTCATTACGTTGTTCCCCGAGATGTTCTCGGCCATCAGTGAGTACGGCATTACCAGCCGCGCGGTGAAACAGGGGTTGTTGCAACTGACCTGCTGGAATCCGCGGGACTACACCACAGATCGTCACCATACGGTGGATGATCGGCCGTTTGGCGGTGGTCCGGGCATGGTGATGAAGATCAAGCCTCTGGAAGACGCCCTGGTACATGCCAGGCAGGCAACCGGAGAGGCGGCGAAGGTGATTTACCTGAGCCCGCAAGGCCGCAAGCTGACTCAGTCGGCGGTCAAAGACCTGGCGAAGCACGAATCGTTGATTCTGATAGCCGGTCGTTACGAAGGCATTGACGAGCGTTTTATTGAAGCTCATGTCGATGAAGAGTGGTCGATTGGCGACTATGTCCTGTCTGGTGGCGAGCTACCGGCGATGGTCCTGATTGATGCGGTTACGCGACTGCTGCCCGGAGCTTTAGGGCATGCGGACTCGGCGCAGGAAGATTCCTTCACCGATGGTCTGCTTGATTGCCCGCACTACACCCGACCGGAGGTGTATGCGGATCAGCGTGTTCCCGACGTGTTGCTTAGTGGCAACCATGCACACATCCGGCGATGGCGTTTACAGCAGTCCCTTGGGCGGACCTATGAACGACGCGCCGATCTTCTGGAAAGTCGCTCACTTTCTGGAGAAGAGAAGAAGCTGCTCGAGGAGTATCTCCGAGAGCGGGACGATAGTTAACGTATCGATGGTAGATCCGACGATTTACCTTAGGAGCACAGCATGACCAACAAAATCATTCAGCAGATCGAAGCTGAGCAGATGTCCAAAGAGATCCCGACCTTTGCCCCGGGCGACACCATCGTCGTTCAGGTGAAAGTGAAGGAAGGCGATCGTTCGCGTCTGCAGGCTTTCGAAGGCGTTGTAATCGCCAAGCGTAACCGTGGTCTGAACAGCGCTTTCACTGTTCGCAAGATCTCCAACGGTGTTGGTGTAGAGCGTACTTTCCAGACCTACAGCCCGCAAATCGACAGCCTGGCCGTGAAACGTCGTGGTGACGTGCGTAAAGCCAAGCTGTACTACCTGCGCGACCTGTCCGGTAAAGCCGCTCGCATCAAGGAAAAACTGTCCTGATGACAGTTTGACCGGCGGCTGCGGCCGCCATGCGAAAAAAGCAGCCTTCGGGCTGCTTTTTTGTTGTCTGCAATTTGTCCCTGATGTGAAGTTTATGAGCCCCAGAGAGCAGGAAATCGAACGCCGCACCGAACTGTCGGTGACCCGTGTCACCAAAGCGGTGTTCCCGTCCACCACCAACCACCACAACACCTTGTTTGGCGGAACTGCCTTGGCCTGGATGGACGAAGTGTCGTTCATCGCCGCTACGCGCTTCTGCCGCTTGCCGCTGGTGACCGTGTCTACCGACCGGATCGACTTCAAGCACCCGATTGCCGCCGGTTCCATTGTCGAACTGGTTGGCCGGGTGGCCAGCGTCGGCAACACCAGCCTCAAGGTTGAGGTCGAGGTGTTTGTCGAAAGCATGAGCTGCGACAGCCGTGAGAAGGCCATTCATGGCTTGTTCAGTTTTGTTGCGATCGATGAAGACAAGCGACCGGTGCCGGTGTTGCCTGGGTTCTGAATCCTTCGCGGGGCAAGCCCGCTCCCACCGGCATCACCTAACC
>JBOICD010000465.1:0-3143 GCA_050739855.1 Pseudomonas sp. | reverse complement strand
GGCCATGGCCGCGGGCCTGACCACCCTGAAACTGATCAGCCGCCCGGGTTTCCACGCCGAGCTCAGCGACTACACCAGCCGTCTGCTCGATGGCCTGCAGCAGCGTGCCGATGCCGCTGGCATTCCGTTCGTCACCACCCAGGCCGGGGGCATGTTCGGCCTGTACTTCAGCGGCGCTGACAATATCGTCACCTTCGATGACGTGATGGCCAGCGATGCCGAACGCTTCAAGCGCTTCTTCCACCTGATGCTTGAAGGCGGCGTGTACCTGGCGCCAAGCGCCTTCGAAGCGGGCTTCACCTCGATTGCCCACGGCGAAACCGAGCTGAAGATCACCCTGGATGCGGCCGAGCGGGCGTTCGCCAAGCTCAAGAACTGAACGGTGGGAGCGGGCTTGCCCCGCGAGGCGATGTGGCTGACAGAGCGCAATCGCGAGGCAAGCCCGCTCCTACCAGCAGAAAATCGAGTAAAGACTTTGTAAGGTAGGCGTTGCTTATCCCATAATGTGCCACCAGACACTTTGGCCGCAGCTTTGCAGAGGTAAGTCGATCCCCATGAACCGCACCGGCCGCGCCCTCGCCCTGGGCTGCCTGTTGCTTCTTCAGCCCCTGCTGGCCTCAGCAGGCGGTAACTCGTTGCTGATTCCGGCAACGGGCCGCTGCACCCTCAATTCCCAGCCCGAAGACCTGCCCCAAGCCCTGGCCGCGTGCCAGCAGGCCGCGCAGGAAGGCGATGCCCAGGCCCAATACGAGCTCGGTGAGTTCTATTACGAGGGCACCAATACGCCACGCGACCTCAAGCAAGCCCTGAGCTACTTCGAGCAAGCCTCACTGCAAGGCCACGCTCAAGCTCAGTACCGTCTGGGCACCATGTTTTTCAAAGGTGAAGGTGTTGCGGCCAACAATGTACAGGCGTACATCGTGCTGAAAATGGCGGCAGTCAATGGCGCCGAAGAGGCCCTGGACCTGGCCGATGAGGTCTCCGAGCAAATGCCCCGTGAAGAACTTGAAGTGGCGACCCAGGTATTGGGACAGATCTTCCGCAAATACCTGCTGGAACTGCAGACCGCCGAAGGGCGTACACCCTTCTCGCCACTGCCCTGAAGCCCGGGCTTATTTTTCCGGCATCGGCATCGGAAACGGCATCACGTTGCTGACGCCACGCGCCTCACTGATTTTTGGCGTTCCCAAGCGCTCGACCTCATCGATACGCACGATCGAGTGCATCGGCACAAAGCTGCGCACCACGCCTTCGAATTGCGCCTTGAGCTTTTCTTCGCTCGGATCGACCACCACCTGGGTGCGTTCGCCGAAGACAAATTCCTCTATTTCAAGAAAGCCCCACAGATCGCTCTGGTAGATCTGCTTGGCATACATCTCGAATACCTGACCCTGGTTGAGAAAGATCACTTTGTAGATAGGTGCTTCACGTTTGCTCATTTCGGCGGGGACAGTCATAGGTTGTAAAGAAAGCACAAACTATATCATAGCCCCTGGACCGACAACGCTAGGATCCACCGCCCCAGACCCTTATAATGTGCGGTTCTTCGAATTACCTGATGATCGCCCATGGCCAAGAAGCTTTATATCGAAACCCACGGTTGCCAGATGAACGAGTACGACAGCTCGCGCATGGTCGACTTGCTGGGTGAACATCAAGCCCTGGAGGTCACTGCACGGGCCGAAGACGCCGACGTGATCCTGCTCAATACCTGCTCGATCCGCGAGCGCGCCCAGGACCGGGTCTACTCCCAGCTGGGCCGCTGGCGCGAATTGAAGGACCTGAAGCCGGACATGGTCATCGCCGTCGGCGGTTGCGTGGCCAGCCAGGAAGGCGAATCGATCCGCAAGCGTGCGCCGTATGTCGACGTGGTGTTCGGCCCGCAGACCCTGCACCGCCTGCCGGAAATGATCGATGCCGCCCGCACCACGCGCCTGCCGCAGGTCGATGTGTCGTTCCCGGAAATCGAAAAGTTCGATCACCTGCCCGAGCCGCGCATCGACGGGCCGACCGCCTATGTCTCGGTCATGGAAGGTTGCAGCAAGTACTGCACCTTCTGCGTGGTGCCCTACACCCGCGGTGAAGAAGTCAGCCGACCGTTCGATGACGTCTTGTCCGAAGTCATTCACCTGGCCGAAAACGGCGTGCGCGAGATCACCCTGCTGGGGCAGAACGTCAACGGCTACCGTGGCCAGACCCACGATGGTCGCCTGGCCGACCTGGCCGAATTGATCAGGGTAGTGGCGGCAGTGGATGGCATTGACCGCATCCGCTACACCACTTCGCACCCGCTGGAATTCTCCGACAGCCTGATCCAGGCCCACGCTGAGGTACCCGAGCTGGTCAAGCACCTGCACCTGCCGGTGCAATCGGGTTCTGACCGCGTGCTGGCGGCCATGAAGCGCAACCACACCATCCTCGAATACAAGTCCAAGCTGCGCAAACTCAAGGCCGCCGTGCCAGGCATCTGCATCAGCTCGGACTTCATCGTCGGCTTCCCGGGTGAAACCGAGAAGGACTTCGAACAGACCATGAAGCTGGTCGCCGAGGTCGGTTTCGACTTTTCCTACTCCTTCGTCTACAGCCAGCGTCCGGGCACCCCGGCCTCCGACCTGCCCGACGACACCCCGGAAGAGCTGAAAAAGGAGCGGCTCAAAGCCCTGCAGCATCGCCTCGACACCCAAGGCTTCGAGATCAGCCGACAAATGGTCGGCACCGTGCAGCGCATCCTGGTCACCGACTACTCGCGCCGCGACCCTGGCCAGTTGCAGGGGCGCACCGAGAATAACCGTATCGTCAACTTCCGCTGCGACAATCCGAAGCTGATCGGCCAGTTCGTCGACATCCATATCGACGACGCCCGCCCGCATTCGCTGTTCGGCTCGCTGGCACATTGACCTGTCCAGCCGGGCCGCAACACTGGCCCGGCGACCCTTGATCGTTTCAGCGCTTTCGCCCTGCAGCGGCTAGGGTTATCCTTGAGTCCATCTCCATTGCCGTTGGGCGGCTAAAAAACAACCTTGAACGCACCCATAGAACCTCATCGTTTCATCCTCGAGCCCTTCGAGGCCCATCGCTTCGCCAATCTGTGCGGGCAGTTCGACGAGCATTTGCGCTTGATCGAACAGCGCCTGGCCATCGAA
>JBOICD010000464.1:0-3172 GCA_050739855.1 Pseudomonas sp. | reverse complement strand
ACCTTGGGCTTTGCCAGCTTTCCGGCCTTCACCGTAATCCTTGAAGGCCTGTTGTTTCGTGAGCGGGTTCGCAGCAACGAAATCATCCTGGTGCTGCTGGTAAGCATCGGTCTGGTGTTGGTCACCCCCGACTTCGACCTGGCCAGCCAGGCCACCGGCGGCCTGCTCTGGTCCTTGCTGTCAGGCTTGCTGTTTTCGTTGTTGTCCTTGACCAACCGGGCGTCCAGCGCCCGCATTCCGGCCGTGCAGGCGGCGTTGTGCCAGAACGCGGTGGTCGCCCTGTGCCTGTTGCCAGCCGCCGCGCCGGCGCTGACCGAAGTCGCGGCAATGGACTGGCTGTGGATCGGCTTGCTCGGGGTGTTCTGCACCGGCGTTGCCCACAGCCTTTTCGTCGCCAGCCTTGCAGTGATCAAAGCGCGCACTGCGGCGGTGGTGTTCGCCCTGGAGCCGGTCTACGGCATCGCCCTGGCCTGGCTGATCTTCGCCGAAGCGCCGACCCCGCGCATGCTCCTCGGTGGCGCACTGATCATCCTCGCCATCGTCATCTCCAGTCGCCTGGCCGCCAGCAACCAGGTCAGCAAGGCGGCTACCGTCGAAGGCTGATGCCGATTACGGGCGGTCGTTGTGACCCAGATCGCGCTGCGGATCGATCTGGTCGCGCACTCGCTGCTTGAGGACCTTGGCTTCAGGGAAGCCACCATCGGCCTTGCGCTCCCAGATCTGCACGCCGTCGCAAGTGATCCGGAAGGTACCGCCTGTGGCGGGTTCAAGGGCCACCCGGGCAAGGTCGTCGCTGAACGTGCTGAGCAGTTCCTGGGCCAGCCAGGCGGCACGCAGCAACCACTGGCACTGGGTGCAGTAGGTAATGACAATTTCGGCTTTATGGGCATTCATGGGGTGACAGACTCCTGACAGGCGGGGACGCTTATACTAGCGGTCTTTAGCCTTAGCTCCGAGAGCCAAGATGCACCGTTTGCTGTTGAGTCTGTTGCTGATCGTCGTTTCCTTCCCGCTGCTCGCCGCCGAACCACCACGACCGAAAATCGGCCTGGTGCTGTCTGGCGGTGCCGCCCGTGGCCTGGCCCATATCGGTGTGCTCAAAGCCCTGGAAGAGCAAGGTATCAAGGTCGATGCCATTGCCGGCACCAGCATGGGTGCGGTGATCGGTGGTCTGTATGCCTCCGGCTACGAGGTCGACGAGCTGGAAAAGCTCGCCTTGGGTATCGATTGGCAACAGGCACTGTCCGATGCGCCACCGCGCAAGGACGTGCCGTTCCGGCGCAAGCAGGACGACCGCGACTTCCTGGTCAAGCAGAAGCTCAGTTTCCGCGACGACGGCAGCCTCGGCTTGCCGCTGGGGGTGATCCAGGGGCAGAACCTGGCCCTGTTGCTGGAAAGCCTGTTGGCCCACACCAGCGATACCCGCGACTTCGACAAGCTGCCGATCCCGTTCCGCGCCGTGGCCACCGACATCGCCAGTGGCGAGAAAGTCGTGTTCCGTCGGGGTCACCTGCCACAGGTAATTCGCGCCAGCATGTCGATTCCCGCCGTGTTCGCCCCGGTCGATCTGGATGGCCGGCTGCTGGTCGATGGCGGCATGGTCGATAACATTCCCCTCGATGTCGCCCGCGAGATGGGCGTAGATGTAGCGATTGTGGTCGACATCGGCTCGCCACTTCGCGATCGCAAGCAACTGGCAACCGTGGTCGATGTGCTCAACCAGTCGATCACCCTGATGACCCGACGCAACTCTGAGGAGCAACTGGCCCAACTGCACCGCGACGACAT
The DNA here is from genome assembly GCA_050739855.1 of Pseudomonas sp. Lineage (GTDB taxonomy): Bacteria > Pseudomonadota > Gammaproteobacteria > Pseudomonadales > Pseudomonadaceae > Aquipseudomonas. The sequence goes on along the minus strand of JBOICD010000464.1, from coordinate 1,384 downwards.
CCTGATCCAGCCGCCGCTGGCCAGTTTCGGCGTCACCGATTTTGGCCGTGCCGAGGAAATGATCGACGCCGGCTACCGCGCCGCCCGAGCCCTGGACCCGCGCCTGGCCGCACTCAAGCGCCCCGACAGCAGCGATGCCGAACTGAATGTCGCGCGTTCGCCAAGCCAGCGCACGCCGGTCATTACCACCATCAGGATCGAGAACGACTCAAAGGTCAGTGACGACGTGATCCGCTTCTACATTCGCCAGCCGATCGGCGAACCCCTGGAGCTGGGGCGCCTGCAGACCGACATGGGTACCCTGTACGGCCTGGACTACTTCGACCGGGTTCAATACCGGGTGGTACACAAGGGCAGCGACAACACCCTGGTGATCAACGCGCGCGGTCGCCGCGGCGGTACCGACTACCTGCGCCTGGGCCTGAACCTGTCGGATGACATGCGTGGCGACAGCGCCTTCAACATTGGCGCCAGCTATCGGGTCAACGGTATCAACGAACTGGGCGGCGAGTGGTTGACCCGAGCGCAGATCGGCGATCAGCAAGAGCTGTACAGCGAGTTCTATCAACCGCTGGATGCCGGCTCACGCTATTTCATCGCGCCTTATCTGGACCTCGGTTCGCAGAACATCGAAGCCACGCTGGAAGACGACCCGATTGCCGAATACCGCCTGGAACGCTACGGCTTCGGCCTGAACCTGGGGCGCCAGATCGGCAACAGCGGCGAGGTACGCTTCGGGGTCGGTCAGGCCTGGGGCAATGCCGAAGTGCGCATTGGCGATCAGGATCTGCCGCACTTCAGCTTCAACGAAGGGTTCTACGAGCTGAAGTATTCGTTCGACACCCTGGACAACGTCTACTTCCCGCACAGCGGTGAAGACATCAGCCTGACCCTGCGCCAGTTCGAACCGGACCTGGGCTCCGACCAGCGTTACCGGCAGTGGAACTTCAAACTGGACAAAGCCCTGAGCAGCGGCGCCAATACCTGGGTCCTGGGCACCCAGTATGGCCGGACCCTGGATGACGCCGAAGTGGTGACCTCAAGCTTTGTGCTCGGTGGCGCCCGGCAGCTGTCAGGCTTTCGCCAGGACTCGGTGTCCGGGCAGAACATGAGCCTGATGCGCGTGGTCTACTACCGCCGGCTGACGCCACGCGCGTACCTGCCGCTGGACTTCCCGCTGTACGTGGGTGGCTCGCTGGAGCGCGGACGGGCCTGGAACAATGACAACGAATTCGACAGTGGCTACATCAATGCCGCCAGTGTTTTCGTCGGCTTCGAGACGCCGCTGGGCCCGCTGAACTTCAGTTACGGGGCCAACAGCGAAAATCAGAAGGCGTTGTACCTGAACCTGGGCCACACCTTCTGAGGCAGATCAGGACTTTTC
>JBOICD010000463.1:0-3177 GCA_050739855.1 Pseudomonas sp. | reverse complement strand
CCCTGGCACCGGGTCCTCGGCGCGGGTGGACGGTTGAGCCTGGCGCTGGGCACCCCCTCAGGCGACGAGCAGCGTGCACGCCTGCGGGCAGAAGGTGTCACTCTGCATAATAATCGTGTGGATATGTTGCGCGATGGCTGGCGCCCGATGGAGCACAGCGGTTAGAGTGCGCGCTTTGTTTTCGTAAACTTGAGGCAGATGTTGGCCCATGCCCCGTAAAACCTGGCGCGCTGCGCTTGCTGCCTATGCCAGCCCGTCTACCTTGGTGCTGTTGCTGCTTGGCTTTGCCACCGGCTTGCCCTACATGCTGGTGTTTTCGACCCTGTCGGTGTGGTTGCGCGAGGCCGGGGTGGCCCGCGAAACCATTGGTTATGCCAGCCTGATCGGCCTGGCCTATGCCTTCAAATGGGTCTGGTCGCCGCTGCTCGACCAATGGCGCCTGCCATTGCTCGGCAAGCTCGGTCGGCGCCGCTCCTGGCTGGTGCTGTCGCAGGTGCTGGTGGTAGTGGGACTTGTCGGCATGGGCTTTTGTGATCCGCAAAAACACCTGTCCTGGTTGATTGCCCTGGCCGTGCTGGTCGCCTTTGCCTCGGCCACCCAGGATATCGCCGTCGACGCCTACCGCCTGGAAATCGCCGATGATCAGCGCCAGGCCGCGCTTGCCGCCAGCTACATGGCCGGTTATCGGGTCGCCGCGCTACTGGCCACCGCTGGCGCACTGTTTTTTGCCGAAGGCTTCGGCTCTACCGGCTTCAGTTACCTGCATAGCGCCTGGACCGGCACCTACGTGCTGTTCGGCGTACTGATGCTGCCTGCGGTGATCACCACCCTGATAATGCGCGAACCACCCGTCCCGCTGCGCACTCAGCTGTCGGCTGCCCGTTATGGCCTGATCCATCAACTGGTCTCGGTGTTCGTGCTGATCATTCTGCTGGTCTCGGTACCGGCGACCTTCACCCAGCTGTACAACACCGATTTCGCCAGCGTGCTGTTCGACGGCACGAGCCTGCTCGACCTGCTGCTCGAAGACCGCGCCTTCCTGCGCGCGATCCTCTACATCACCCTGACCGCACTGTGCCTGTCGTCCATGGGCCGCCGCGGCCTGGCGCCGGTGCTGACGCCAGTCAACGACTTCATCCTGCGCTACCGCTGGCAGGCCCTGTTGCTGCTTGGGCTGATCGCCACCTACCGGATGTCCGATACGGTCATGGGCGTAATGGCCAACGTGTTCTATATCGATCAGGGGTTCACCAAGGATCAGATCGCCAGTGTCAGCAAGATCTTCGGCCTGATCATGACCCTGGTCGGCGCCGGCATGGGCGGCTTGCTGATCGTACGCTTCGGCATTTTGCCGATCCTGTTCATCGGCGGCGTGGCCTCGGCGGCCACCAATATCCTGTTCCTGATGCTGGCGGACATGGGCCCGAACCTGCAGATGCTGGTGGTGACCATTTCTCTCGACAACTTCAGCTCGGGCCTGGCCACCTCGGCATTCGTCGCCTACCTGTCGAGCCTGACCAACCTGAAGTTCTCCGCCACCCAATATGCGCTGCTGAGCTCGATCATGCTGCTGCTGCCGCGCCTGATCGGCGGCTACTCCGGGGTCATGGTGGAGAAGTTCGGCTACCACGACTTCTTCCTGATCACTGCCCTGCTCGGCGTGCCGACCCTGATCCTGATTGCCCTGCACTGGCATCAGGAAGCGGGCAAGGGCAAACAGATACCGGACCCGGACGACAACCCGATAGCCGAGCAGCAGCGCCCCTGAGCCTTCCTGAGGGCTATGCCGGAGTTACCCCGGCAATAAGCCTCGGTTTGCTCGGCGCAAGCCCCCAGAACGACCTTCAACGGCCATAGCGCCAGGATACCTGCCAGCCCGGCAGCCAAGGCGAAACTCAACAGGCTGGCACCGGCACCGAGCATCGCCAGCAAAGCGCCGCCCAGCCCCAACAGGGCAATGGTAATCATCCCCAGCATGGCCGAAACCAGCCCCTTGCTCTGCTCGCTGGAGAACAGCGTCATGCGGTACAGCACGGCGTTGGCGATGCCCAGGCCCAAGGCGTAGACCGACATCCCCGCCACCAGACCAGGTACGCCGGGCACCAGCCAGGTGGCCAGCATCATGCCCAGCAACCCCGCCAGGTAGGGCCAAAGCGCTCGCCGCACCAGGCTCTTGAGCGGGTAACGATCGGCAATGCGGTTGATGATCAGGTTGCCTAGAATCAGGCCACCGAACACCGGCAATTGCCACAGGGCATAGTCCAGGGTACTCAAGCCTTCATCGTGAATCAGCAGCACCGGCGACAGCCCGATCCAGCCGATCAATGGCAGGCCCACCAGGCCCAGGGCCGCGCTTCCCGCCACAAACTGGCGGTTGCCGAGCAATTGCACATAACCGGCCAACAATGATTTCAGATGAATCGGCTGGAACGCCAGGCGCGAACCATCGCGGCGCTCGACGCCCAGCGTCTCCGGCATGAAGCGGTACAACGCCAGCCACGACAGCACTGCGCAAGCGCCGAAGATCACGAACAGCCAACGCCACGACACCCACTCCAGCAACAGGGTGCCCACCAACGGCCCGAGCAGTGGCGAAAGCAGTGCGATATTGGCCAGCAGCGCCATCATGCGCACCGCGTCGGCTTCGCTGAAGGCCTCGTTCAACGCCGGGTAACTGACTGTCACCACAAAGCCCAGGCCGATGCCCTGCAACAGCCGCAGCAGGTTGAACAGTTCGATGCCCTGAACCCAGAAGGCCGCCAGGCAAGTTACGCAGAAAATCGCACAGCCCACCAGCAACAGCGGCCTGCGACCATAGCGATCAGCCAGCGGACCGATCAGCCATTGCAGCAGCACACCACCGAGCAGGTACAGATTGAGGGCGTGGGGAATGAACGCAGGACTGGCATTGAGATCGGCGACCACCACGGGCATGGCAGGCATCACCACATCGCTGGCGAGGTAGGTCAGCAGCTCGAACAGCGCCAGGGTCATGGCGAAGCAGAAGGCTCGCAATGGCGTGATGTTGATCAGGGGGGTAAGCATGATAAGACCGGGCAAACAGAAGTAAGCCAGCCTATATGCCAGAAAGCCTGGGGCGCAGGTAGCGCGAAGACGTGAACAAGTGTAATTCGCGGGGCAAGCCCGCTCCTACAGGGACAGCAACCATCCTGTGGG
>JBOICD010000462.1:0-3185 GCA_050739855.1 Pseudomonas sp. | reverse complement strand
ATAGCTGACAGCTCGCAATCGCGGGGCAAGCCCGCTCCCACCGGGGGGATCAACCCTCAATGCTGGGTCAGTGCAGAATCTGACTCAGGAACAGCTTGGTCCGCTCATTCTGCGGCCGGTCGAAGAAGTCGTCCGGTGCCGCCTGCTCGACAATCTCCCCCTTGTCCATGAAGATCACCCGGTTCGCCACGGTACGGGCAAAGCCCATCTCGTGGGTCACGCAGAGCATGGTCATGCCGTCTTCCGCCAGGCTGACCATGGTGTCGAGCACTTCCTTGACCATCTCCGGATCGAGCGCCGAGGTCGGTTCGTCGAACAGCATGATCTTCGGCTTCATGCACAGCGCACGGGCAATCGCCACCCGCTGCTGCTGACCACCGGACAATTGCCCCGGATACTTGTTGGCCTGCTCCGGAATCCGCACCCGCTCCAGGTAGTGCATGGCGATTTCTTCGGCCTTGCGCTTGGGCAGCTTGCGCACCCACATCGGTGCCAGGGTGCAGTTCTGCAGGATGGTCAGGTGCGGGAACAGGTTGAAATGCTGGAACACCATGCCGACTTCACGGCGGATCGCTTCGATCTGCTTGAGGTCGTTGGTCAGCTCCACGCCATCGACCACGATGCGGCCCTGCTGATGCTCTTCCAGGCGGTTGAGGCAGCGGATGGTGGTGGACTTGCCCGAGCCCGAAGGCCCGCACAGGACGATACGCTCGCCCTGGCGCACATTCAGGTTGATGTCCTTGAGCACGTGGAACTGGCCGTACCACTTGTTCACGCCCTGCATCTGAATAATGCCTTCAGGGCTCACAGGCTGTTTGATCGCTTCACTCATGGGAACACTCCTAACGCTTGTGGCCTGTGTCCAGCTTGCGCTCCAGATGCATGGAGTAGCGGGACATACCGAAACAGAAAATCCAGAAAACCAGGGCGGCGAACACATAGCCCTCGGTCGCCATGCCCAGCCAGGTCGGGTCGGCAGCGGCCTGCTTGACGCTGTTGAGCAGGTCGAACAGACCGATGATGATCACCAGGCTTGTGTCCTTGAACAGGGCAATGAAGGTGTTGACGATGCCGGGAATCACCAGCTTCAGGGCTTGCGGCAGGATCACCAGGCCCATTGAACGCCAGTAACCCAGGCCCATCGCCGCAGCGGCTTCATACTGGCCTTTGGGAATGGCCTGCAGACCACCGCGCACCACCTCGGCGATATACGCCGACTGGAACAGGATGACCCCGATCATCGCCCGCAGCAGCTTGTCGAAGCTCATGCCCTCGGGCAGGAACAGCGGCAGCATCACCGACGACATGAACAGCACGGTGATCAACGGCACGCCGCGCCAGAACTCGATGAAGGTCACGCAGACCACCTTCACCGCCGGCATGTTCGAGCGCCGTCCCAGCGCCAGCAGGATGCCCAGCGGCAAGGCGCCGACGATGCCGACAGTGGCGATCACCAGAGTCAGCATCAGACCACCCCATTGGTTGGTCGGCACCGTGGCCAGGCCCAGGTAGCCGCCGTGCAGCAGGGTGTAGGCGAGGATCGGGTAAAGCACCAGGAAGCTCAGGCCGTAGATCGCCTTGTGCGGGAAACGCGCGATGAACAGCGGCGCTGCGCCGATCACCGCCAGCCACACGGTCAGATCGACGCGCCAGCGCAGTTCAGTCGGGTAGTAGCCGTACATGAACTGGCCGAAACGCTGCTGGATGAACACCCAGCAGGCGCCGTCCTTGGTGCAGTCGGCGCGCGTGGTGCCAACCCAGTTGGCGTCGAAGATCGACCATTGCAGCAGCGGCGGCACGATCAGCCACACCAGGTACAGGGCAAACAGCGTAAGCAAGGTGTTGAGCCAGCTGGAGAACAGGTTGGCGCGCATCCAGGCCAGCACACCGACGGTTTTCACCGGTGGCGGCATATCAGGTTTGAAAACATGGGTAGTCATGCGCTTATCCTCACCGCTCGATCAGCGCAATGCGCTTGTTGTACCAGTTCATCAGCAGGGAAATGCTGATGCTGATGGCCAGATAGACGCTCATGGTGATGGCGATCACCTCGATGGCCTGGCCGGTCTGGTTGAGCACGGTGCCGGCGAACAACGAGACCATTTCCGGATAGCCGATACCGGCCGCCAGCGAAGAGTTCTTCGCCAGGTTCAGGTACTGGCTGGTCAGCGGTGGAATGATCACCCGCAACGCCTGGGGAATGATCACCTTGCGCAGGGTCGGGCCTTCACGCAGACCCAGGGAGCGGGCCGCCTCGGTCTGGCCATAGCTGACCGAGCGAATACCCGAACGCACGATCTCGGCAATGAACGCCGCGGTATAGATGGTCAGCGCCAGGGTCAGGGCCAGCAGTTCGGGGATCAGCACCCAGCCGCCAACGAAGTTGAAACCCTTGAGCTGCGGCATTTCCCAGTGCAGCGGGCTACCCGCCAGCAACACGCTGAGCGCCGGAATGCCGAAGAACAGGAACAGACCGACCCAGAACTTGTGAAACGGCTCGCCGGTGGCTTCGAAGCGCCGGTTGGCCAGGCGCACCATCACCACAATGGCAACAATGGCCAGCACCAGGCTGACGACGAATGGCCAGAATCCTTCGGCCGCAGAAGCACCGGGCATGTTCAGGCCCCGGTTGCTGATAAAGAAGGCGTCGTTGATGTTGATACTGCCCCGCGGTCCCGGCAGGGTCAGGAACACCGCGAAATACCAGAACAGGATCTGCAACAGCGGTGGGATGTTACGGAAAGTCTCGACATACACAGTGGCCAGCTTGTTGATCATCCAGTTCGGTGACAACCGCGCCACACCGATGATGAACCCCAGCAGGGTGGCCAGGACGATGCCGATAAAGGTCACCAGCAGGGTGTTGAGCAAACCGATGACGAATACCCGGGCATAACTGTCCTGCTCGGTGTAGGGGATCAGGTGCTGGGCAATGCCGAAACCGGCACTGCGCTCGAGAAAGTCGAAACCCGAGGTGATCCCGCGGTGTTGCAGGTTGGTCTGGGTGTTGTGAAACAGGTACCAGCCCAGAGCGATCACCGCGACCACGGTGATGATCTGGAACAGCCACGCACGCACACGTGGATCGTTAAGGGATAGCCCCTTAGGTGCGCCGATTTGATTTTGCATGTAATGCCCCGCAAGGAAGGGATGCGAACAGCCTGCGGCGGCCATATGCCGCCGCA
>JBOICD010000461.1:0-3186 GCA_050739855.1 Pseudomonas sp. | reverse complement strand
CGTTGCCAAGTCGAACATCCGTTGTTCATCTGTTTCACTGAGCAGTTGTTGCAACTGCTCTTCCTTCCAATGGGGCATGGCAACAGCCTCCTGCTGAATGGATCCAAACTTCCCTGTCTTGAAAAATCAGTGTAGGAAATACCCGACTCTGCTGCTGAGTTTTTTTCGCTACAAGCAAGCGCAGTTTTGCTTCAGGTAGGATCTTTGACAGGCATGAAAGCCGGAGCGCCGACCCGACTGTAACGATGCCACTACAATCCAGCGGTGTTTATCCTGGCGCGATTGCGCGACACTGGGCGCATCTGTTTTTTGGAGTAAGTCATGACTGCCAGTGCTGAAAAGTTCACCCGCCAGACGTTGCTCGACGTCCAGCCGCTGACCCCAAGCCTGTTCAGCCTGCGCACTACGCGTGATCAGGGATTCCGCTTCCGCTCCGGTCAGTTCGCCCGCCTGGGGGTGACCAAGGCCGATGGCAGTGTGGTCTGGCGCGCTTATTCAATGGTCTCGTCGCCGTTTGACGAACACCTGGATTTCTTTTCCATTGTGGTGCCGGGAGGGGAGTTCACCAGCGAGCTGAGTCGTCTGCAGGAAGGCGACAGCTTGTTGATCGATCGTCAGGCCTTCGGCTTCCTGACTCTGGACCGTTTTGCCGACGGCCGCGATCTGTGGTTGCTGGCCACAGGGACCGGCATCGCACCGTTCGTTTCGATCCTGCAGGATTTTGAAGTCTGGGAGCGTTTTGAGTCGATCAAACTGGTGTATTCGGTGCGAGAAGCCAAGGAACTGGCGTATCTGGACCTGATCGCCGGTCTGGAGCAGCGTGACTATCTGGCCGAGTTTGCCGGCAAGTTGCAGTTCATTCCGGTGGTCACTCGCGAACAGCATCCCGATGCACTCAATGAGCGCATCACCACCCTGATCGAGAACGGCGAGCTTGAGCGCGCTGCGGGTCTGGCACTGACGCCGGAGCATTCGCGGGTAATGCTCTGCGGTAATCCGCAGATGATCGACGATACTCGTCAGATGCTCAAACAACGTGGCCTGAACCTGAGCCTGAGCCGCCGCCCCGGGCAGGTGGCGGTAGAGAACTACTGGTAAATCGGTGGACAACCCCACAGTTCCAGTGGTTCACACTGATCCTGTGGGAGCTGGCGGCAGCCTGCAATGGGCCGCAAAGCGGCCCCCGGGCCGGATTCAGGGCTGCCGATTCTGCGTCTTGAGCAGATCGCGAATCTCGGTAAGCAGTTCTTCTTCCTTGGTAGGTACCGGCGGCAGGGTAGGGGCCGCAGCTTCTTCGCGCTTTAGGCGGTTGATCACTTTGACGCCCATGAAGATCGCGAAGGCAACAATGATGAAGTCGAGAACGGTCTGGATGAATTTGCCATAGGCCAGCACCACTGCCGGGACATCGCCCTCGGCCGCTTTGAGGGTGACGGCAAGATCACTGAAGTCGACACCGCCGATCAGCAAGCCAATTGGCGGCATGATCACATCACCCACAAAGGATGAAACGATTTTGCCAAAGGCGGCGCCGATGATGATACCGACGGCCATGTCGACCACATTCCCTTTGACCGCAAAGGCCTTGAATTCACTGAGCACGCCCATGGTTTATTCCTTGTAACAGATGAGGTTGGTAAGCGCAGTGTAAATCAGCTACACGCTTCATGCTCCGCGCTGCCACTACAGACTGCGGTTATATCGAATAGTTTTGTCGTTTTCTGTGGCGGCCCAGGTCACCGAGGTCGGCTATCATGGTCCCTTTTTCCGAGGACCGTCCCCCATGGCCAAGGCCAAGCGCATGTACGGCTGCACTGAGTGCGGCGCGACCTTTCCGAAATGGGCCGGACAGTGCGGTGAGTGCGGGGCCTGGAACACCCTGGTCGAGACCGTGCTGGAAAGCGGCGCTGCAGCGGCGCCCAGTGGCCGCACCGGCTGGGCCGGGCAGCAGGCGCAGATCAAGACCCTGGCCGAGGTCAGCGTCGAAGAGATCCCGCGCTTCAGCACCGCCAGCGCCGAGCTGGACCGGGTATTGGGCGGTGGTCTGGTTGACGGTTCGGTGGTACTGATCGGTGGCGACCCGGGCATTGGCAAGTCGACCATTCTCCTGCAAACCCTGTGCGCCATCGCTACGCGCATGCCAGCGCTGTATGTCACCGGCGAAGAATCCCAGCAGCAGGTGGCGATGCGTGCCCGGCGCCTGGGGCTGCCCCAGGATCAGTTGCGGGTAATGACCGAAACCTGCATCGAGGCGATCATCGCCACTGCCCGGGTGGAAAAGCCCAAGGTCATGGTGATCGATTCGATCCAGACCATTTTCACCGAGCAGTTGCAGTCGGCGCCTGGCGGTGTCTCCCAGGTGCGTGAGAGCGCCGCGTTGCTGGTGCGTTACGCCAAGCAGAGCGGCACGGCGATCTTCCTCGTCGGTCATGTCACCAAGGAGGGTGCGCTGGCAGGCCCCCGGGTGCTGGAGCATATGGTCGATACCGTGCTGTATTTCGAAGGCGAGTCCGACGGCCGCCTGCGTTTGCTGCGTGCGGTGAAGAACCGTTTCGGTGCGGTCAATGAGCTGGGCGTGTTCGGCATGACTGATCGTGGTCTGAAGGAGGTCTCCAACCCTTCGGCGATCTTCCTCACCCGTGCTCAGGAAGAGGTTCCCGGCAGTGTGGTCATGGCCACCTGGGAAGGCACGCGGCCGATGCTGGTGGAAGTCCAGGCGCTGGTCGATGACAGTCATCTGTCGAACCCGCGCCGGGTCACCCTGGGCCTGGACCAGAACCGTCTGGCCATGCTCCTGGCGGTGCTGCATCGCCATGGCGGCATTCCGACCCATGACCAGGATGTATTCCTCAACGTGGTCGGTGGGGTCAAGGTACTGGAGACCGCGTCCGACCTGGCGTTGATGGCGGCGATCATGTCCAGCTTGCGCAACCGTCCGCTGGATAACAGCCTGCTGGTGTTCGGTGAGGTCGGCCTGTCGGGTGAGGTGCGTCCGGTGCCCAGCGGCCAGGAGCGCCTGAAAGAAGCGGCCAAGCATGGCTTCAAACGCGCGATCGTGCCCAAAGGCAACGCGCCCAAGGAAGCGCCACCAGGTTTGCAGGTGATTGCCGTCACCCGTCTGGAGCAGGCGCTGGATGCGTTGTTCGAGTAGCAGGTGGTGGGAGCGGGCTTGCCCCGCGATTGCGG
>JBOICD010000460.1:0-3198 GCA_050739855.1 Pseudomonas sp. | reverse complement strand
CGGCTATATCGTCTCGGCCAACTATCAGCCGCCCGCGGCCATGCCGATTCCCGGTTACTACAACCTCCCCGACCGTGGCCAACAGCTCGACCGCCACCTGGCCGATGCAACGATCAAATGGGATACGCAAAACAGCCAGGCGCTGCAGCTCGACACGGCCAGCGGCTATGGCCCACGCACCCTGGCGCCGTTGTTGGGGATCTTGCGAGAGGTGGCCGCAGGCGATCAGGAAAAGGAGCTGGTCGAACAGTTGGCCAGCTGGAATGGCGACTACCCGCTGGACTCGCTCAGCGCCACGCTGTTCAACCAGCTCCTCTACAACCTGGCGTACGCAGCCATGCATGACGAACTGGGCGATGCCTGGTTCCAGATGCTGATCAGCACCCGCGTCATCGATGCCGCCTTGCCGCGCCTGGCCGCCGACGCCGAGTCGCCCTGGTGGGGGCTGCATGGCAGCAGCGAGCATGGTAGCCGCAGCGACGCGGTGAAACGCGCCTGGCAGGCGAGCCTGGCCCACCTGCGCGAGACACTGGGCAACGACCCGGCCGCCTGGCAATGGGGCAAGGCGCATACCCTGACCCACAAACATCCGCTCGGGCTGCAGAAACCGCTGAACCTGCTGTTCAATGTCGGCGCTTTCGCCGCGCCGGGCACCCATGAGGTGCCGAACAATCTGTCGGCGAAGATCGGCCGGGCGCCCTGGCCGGTCACCTATGGCCCTTCGACCCGGCGCCTGATCGACTTCGCCGATGCCGGACAGGCCCTGACCATCAACCCGGTCGGGCAAAGTGGCGTGCTGTTCGACCGGCACTATGCCGATCAGGCCAGGGACTATATCGAGGGGCAGTACCACAAGGCGCAGATGGGGGTGATTGCGGCGCAGAGTACGTTGAGGTTAGTGCCTGCAAACTAGTTAAACTTGTAGGCGCGGATTCACCGGGACGCCGGACCGCCGCGAAGGACTGCACAGCAGTCCCATCTTTGGGGCGCGCCGCGCCCCTTCGCGGATAAATCCGCTCCTGCAGGTGGTTGCGATGGTCAGCCCTGCCACTTACCGCCTTCGACAATCACGCTCTCCGGCTTGGTGTCGTCGCTCAGCTCTTTACGCACATACTGGTCATACAGCTTGAGCAGGTACTTCTGCTCACCCAGGCGCGCCAATTCAGCATTGACCCAGTCACGCAGCTCGATATTGCCCTTCTTCACCGCCGGCGCGATCGGCGCTTCTTCGCCCAGTTTCTCGGCCAGCACGCGGTAACCCGGATTCTGCTTCGACCAGCTGAACAGGATCAGGTTGTCCTGGGCATAGGCATCACCACGACCATTGGCCAGCGCTTGCAGCGATTCGGAGTTCTTCTCGAACTTGAGCAGTTTCCAGTCCGGGTGATTTTTCGTCAGCCAGATATCTGCGGTGGTGCCGGTGGTGACGATGGTGGTCTTGTCGGCCAGATCACCGAGCTTTTTCACACTGCTGCCTTCAGGCACCAAGGCCTGTACCGCGACGCGCAGGTTGGGGTTGGTAAACTCCACCGCTTCCTTGCGTTCCGGCGTCACGGTCATGTTGGCGAGAATCAGGTCGACCTTGTCGCTTTGCAGGAACGGGATGCGGCTGGCCGGCTCAACCGCAACGAACTCGACCTTGTTCTCATCACCGAGCAGCGACTTGGCGAATTGGCGGCCGATGTCGGTATCGAAGCCGACATAGCGGCCGCTCTCGTCGACAAAGCCGAACGGTGGCTTGTCGGTGAACACGCCGACAATCAACTTGTCGCGGGTCTTGATGGTTTCCAGGTAGCTGGTGGCCGGCGCTGCGCCTGCAGCCGCTGGCTTGGTGGTTTCTTCAGCCTTGTTGCAACCGGCCAACAGAGCCAGGCTGAACAGGGACAACAGCAGTTTCGAGGTCTTGGCAGTTTTCATGACAGTTCCTTTGCGGGCATTTTGGGCAGGCTTTCTACGAAGGAGAATTTCTCCAGGAACTGCTGCGCGCGTGCGGTCTGCGGGTTCGTAAAGAAGCTCTCGGGGTCGCGCTGTTCAAGGATCCTGCCGGCCTCCATGAACACGATGCGGTCGGCCACCGCGCGGGCGAAGGCCATTTCATGGGTCACGATAAGCAAGGTCATGCCGTCACGGGCCAGGCCCTGGATCACCTCCAGCACTTCCTTGACCATCTCCGGGTCGAGGGCTGCAGTGACCTCGTCGAACAGCATCACCTCAGGGTTCATGCACAGTGAGCGGACGATTGCGATGCGCTGTTGCTGGCCACCGGAGAGCTGGCGCGGATAAGCGTCGCGCTTGTCCAGCAAGCCCACCCGGGCCAGCAGCGCTTCGGCCTGGGCCAGGGCCTCACGGCGTTCGCGCTTCTGCACCTTGAGCGGCCCCAGCAGCAGGTTGTCGAGCACGCTCATGTGGCCGAACAGGTGATAACTCTGGAACACCATGCCCACCCGCTGGCGCACCTGGCGCCAGTCGGTGCGCGGCGCGAGCAGCTCTTCACCGGCCAGGCGCAAGTGGCCGCTGTGGGCGCTTTCCAGGCCGTTCAGGCAGCGCAGCAAGGTGCTCTTGCCGCAGCCGCTGGGGCCGAGGATCACCACCACTTCGCCGCTGCGCACTTGCAGGTCGATGTTGTTCAGCACCTGCTGCTCGCCGAAGAATTTGTTGAAGCCCTTGAACTCGATCAATGCACTCATGCGTGTGTCCAGCGGCGCTCAAGGGCGCGCGAGGCAGCCGAGAGCGGGTAGCAGATAAAAAAGAAAAACAGGAACAGTGCGCCGTAGATCAGCACCGATTCGTAGGTGCGCTCGATGATCTGCTGGCCGACCTTGATGACATCGACCACCCCGATCAGCACCGCCAGCGAGCTGGTCTTGATGATCCGCGTGTAAATGTTGATGGTCGGCGGCGTCATGCGCTTGAGTGCTTGCGGCAGCAACACATAGCCATACAACTGCCAGGCAGACAGTCCGATCGACAGGCCAGCCTCACGCTGGCCACGGGGCAACGAACGCAAGGCGCCGCGCACCACCTCGCCCACTTCACTGGCGCCCCACAGCGACAACACCAGCACCGCGCACCAGAAGCTGGGGATGCTCAGGGCAAAGAAAATCGGCAGGCCAAAGAACAGCAGGTACAACCAGACCAGCACCGGAATCGCCCGGAACAGCTCCAGGTACACCCGCAGCAGCAGGTTCAGGCTGCGCA
>JBOICD010000459.1:0-3219 GCA_050739855.1 Pseudomonas sp. | reverse complement strand
GGGTCAGGTTGGCCTGACCCGGCGCCGAACGCGGGTAACCGTGGACCTGCTGGAAATCGGCCGTGCGCTTGCACAGGCTGTCGCGGAAGGTTTGTTCCAGTGCTTCGATACGCGCAGTGAAACCGGGGTTGCCTTCGCAGCCGGCGGTGAAGACATGAGGGATTTCCTCATCGCCATGTACGTCGAGGAACATATCGACGCCGTGCTGCTTCATCTGCACCTGGGCGAACAGCACTTCCGGGCTCTTGTCGATGCTTGCGTTCTGCCAGGCGCGGTTGAGGTCCTGGCCGGCGGCATTGGTGCGCAGGTGGCCACGCAGCGCACCGTCCGGATTCATGTTGGGGATCAGGTACAGGTCGGCTTGCTGCAGCAAGGCCTGCACGCTCGGGTCGTTGTCCTGCAGGCGGTCGATTACACCTTCCATGAACCACTCGGCCATGTGTTCGCCCGGGTGCTGCTGGGCAATGATCCAGATCTTGCGCTTGCTGTTGCCACCATCGCCTGCGCGCAGCAGCTGAATGTCACGCCCTTCGACGCTACGACCGGTGGCCAGCAGTTCGACGCCAGGCAGGCGGGTAGCGCGTTCGATCAGTTGATTATGGCGGGCGCGGGGATAGGGTTCGAAATAGGCGAACCAGGCCTGCGGTTGCTCGGCGTTGAGCGCGAAGCTCAGGGCTTTGCCGTCAAACTGGCTGGGCACCCGGAACCAGCTCTGCTGATCATAGGACGCTACCGCCTGATAACCCTTCCAGGCCTCGTTATAGGAGGACTGGCCGGCGTTCTCCAGGACAAAGCTGTGCGCCTGGCCTGGCGTCAGGCCACTGGCCTTGAAGTGAAACCACTGAAAATGATCGCTACGGGTGTCAGGACGAATCGCCAGGCGCACGCGACGCGGGTCACTGGCATCGTTGATCAGGATATTGCCGGAATCGAAATCGCAGTCGATGTGCAGAGGGGGCAGCGTCACAGTCATCACCAAGCTCCAGTAGCGTTGTTGTGATGCCCACTCTACACGCCTGGATCAGGACCAGAAACCAATCGCTGCCAATGCCGCGAAGGCAAGGCCGATGGCCACCGAGCAGCCGCCGATGGACAGCGCCGCGCGAGGTTGACGATACCAGGCGTCATGACCCAGTTGCCGCGCCGGGGCCAGCAGGGTGCGCCAGCGCAGTTCGGTGGCGTGGAAGGCTTCGCGGTGTTCGGAAGCGGCGTCCAGCCAGCGGCGAAAATCAATGCGCTCACTGGCGGTGACCTGTGGGCTTTGCAGACGCACGTACCACTGGCCGGCCATGCTCGCCAGCACGTCACGCTCCGGGCGTACGCTCTGCAGGGCCTGGTTCATGTGGCGCTCCACCGTCAACGCAGGCAGATCCAGGCGCTCGGCGATGGCGGCAAAACTCAGCTGGTCGAGGCGGCTGAGCAGAAAGACCTGCTGGACGCGACGCGGCAACTTCTTCAATTGCTGCAGCAGGGTATCGTCAGTCAGGTCCCGGGAATGGGGGTGATGCTCAAGGGGCAGCAACAGACGGGTCATGTACAAGCTCCTTGCTGAATAAGGGGGAGGGGGCGTCCTCCGTGACGCGATAACAGCTTAGTCGTAACGAGATTGATTCTCAAGTGCTAATTCTGCAAAGCGCTGTTACACGCTTCACCACGCGACATTCATTTGCTATCATCGCGGCCATTCAAGCAACACCCGCCTTCATTAGCCTGAAGAGCCAAAAAAAAGACCCGGCAAAAAGCCGGGTCAAAAACCGTGATTAGCCTGATGAGGAGATAATCTGAGAGTCCGACCTAAGGGCTTTCAGTTTATCCAACCAGTCTCGCGACCAGTTGTGATCAATAATAATCGTTATCATTTGCAAGTCAAATGAATTTTCTGTCATTCCGTAAAAATCTTTTACCGAATGCGCTCCCTCATTCAATGAACGGCTCCGGTAGGAGCGGGCTTGCCCCGCGATTGCGGGCGGTCAGTCACATCGCATCGCGGGGCCAGCCCGCTCCCACAGCAAGCCCGCTCCCACTCGTTCAAGGCCTCTGTTGCGCGCTCGACAGGTGTTCGAACACAGTCCTGGCCGTATTGACCATGTGTGCCACCGCCAACATCTGATCCCGCTGTGTGCCCTGTAGGCCATTGGCCGACTCATGTGCCGTGGCCGCCGCCCAGCGCAGTAGCTGGGTCGCATGCTCGGCGGTCCGGGTTTGATTGAGGCCCTCGCGCGGCACCAGCCAGCTGGTCTGTGCCGACTCGGCGGGTGGGCTTGGGTTCAGGTAGAAATCCAGTGCACGCCGGGCGGCATCGCTGTTGCTCAGGGACTCGTTGTCCAGGGTGAGATCCTTTTCAGAAAGTGTCTGTTTCATGCGGCGGCCTGCCTTGTGAATGAACAATGATCGGTCACGGCAAAGACTAATACGATTTGTAGTTACTTCTAATCTTTAAATACTACAATTTGTGTATTGAGCGCCATGGGGCAGTCCGTATCGTGCCAGCGATGGATAATTGGACTGATCTGGTTAAAGCCAGGATGCGTGAAATAAAGCTCACGCAGGAAAAACTCGCCGAGCGCATCGGCTACACGCAAGGCGCCGTGGGCCATTGGCTGGGCGAGAGACGACAGCCGAAACTGCGGGTGCTCAACCAGATTCTGGTGGAAGTGGGGTTCCCGCCGCTGCAGATGGTGTACCCCCACCAGTTGCGGGAAAACAGCGGTGTGTATGAAGCAAACGCTTTTCCTGTTGCCGTGACCGGTGCCGACGGCCAACGGCACGAATTGTATTTCCGCTACCCGATTCTGAGTTGGGACAGGGTGGACCCGGCTGAGGTGCCAGAAGCCGCCGAGCGCCAGGCGAGCGATTATGCGGTGCAGGGGCGAGGGTTCTGGTTGCGTGTCGAAGGTGATGCGATGACTGCGCCGATGGGCTTGAGCGTGCCGCAAGGTATGTTGATTCTGGTCGACAGCGGTGTCGCCGCCGAACCCGGCAAGCTGTTGATCGCACGCTCGCCGGACAGCACGGCGACGGTGTTTCGCCAGTTGATCGAGGAGGGCGGTCAGCGCTATCTGAAGCCGCTCAACCCGACCTATCCCAAGGCGCTGTTTACCGAGCAGACTGAAGTGCTGGGTGTGGTGGTACAGGCACTGGTTAAGTTCTGAAGGTGGGAACAACTACGGTGGGAGCGGGCTTGCCCCGCGATGCGATCTGGCTGACAAACCGCAATCG
>JBOICD010000458.1:0-3220 GCA_050739855.1 Pseudomonas sp. | reverse complement strand
GCTCACAGCTGGAGCTCAATGGCCGTACGCAACTGAAAGTCGATTTCAGCGCCGGACAACGGCGAATCGAATTGAGTGCCGGAGAAGTCATGTTCAGTGTCGCCCATGACACGACGCGGCCTTTTGTCGTGAGCACCGGCAATGGCACGGTCACGGTCACTGGCACTCGTTTCGACGTGCGCCTGGATCCGGCCCGCACCCGGGTGGCCGTAGAGCAAGGCTCGGTCAGGGTCCAAGGCAGTGGCGCCAGCCAGGCGTTACTCACTGCCGGTCTTGGCTCGCAGATCGATGCCCAGGGTCAGGTCGCCACACCTTATGCGGTGGACGCTGCGGCGCTGACCGCCTGGCGCAAGGGCAAGCTGGTGTTCAATGACGCGCCGTTGAGCGAAGTGGTCGAGGAAGTCTCGCGCTACCGTGGCCAACCCTTGCGCGTGGCCGCGGGCGAGGTGGCGGCGTTACGCCTGAGCAGCACCTTCAGCAGTGACGATACCGACGCCTTGTTGCGGGCTCTGCCGAGCATCCTGCCGGTGGCTATCAAGACCCATGCCGATGGCTCCAGCGAAATAATTTCAAAATAAATTCAGGTTTTTTTTCAGTTGTTCGTCTTCCTGGCCAACTGCAACTGCCAAGCATTTCCATTTGCATGCAGATGGCATTTTATCCGGCCCCTCAGGATTTCTCGAAGACGTGAACAACAACAAGTTTTCCCCGCGTTCTGCCCCACGCTTGCGCACCCGTTTGCTGCCACTGGCGCTGGCCCTGGCGGTCAGTGGCGGTATCGCCAGCAGCTATGCCGAGCAAGCTGCGACCAGCATCCAGATTCCTGCCCAGTCGCTGGCTTCGGCCTTGAGCCAACTGGGGCAGCAGACTTCGCTGCAACTGTTCTTCAGCCCCGAGCTGGTGGCCGGCAAGCAAGCCCCGGCAGTGTCCGGCACCCTGGCGCCGGAGCAGGCCCTGCAGACGCTGCTGCAAGGTAGCGGTCTTACTTACGAGATCTCCCAGGGCACTGTGGTGCTCAAGCCCGCGCAGAGTGCAGGTACCCTGACCACCGGTAGCCTCGAACTGGCACCGACCGACGTCAAGGTCGTCGGTGACTGGCTTGGCAACGCCGAAGAAACCGTGGTCCAGAACCATCCGGGTGCCCGTACTGTGGTGCGCCGCGAGGCGATGGTCGAGCAGGGCGCGATGAACGTGCGCGATGTGCTGCGTGGCATTCCGGGTGTGCAGGTGCAGGATTCAAACGGTACTGGCGGCAGTGATATCGCCCTCAACGTTGGCGTGCGCGGTCTGACCTCGCGCTTGTCGCCGCGCTCTACGGTGCTGATCGATGGCATCCCGGCGGCCTTCGCCCCGTATGGTCAGCCGCAGTTGTCGATGGCGCCGATCTCCTCTGGCAACCTCGACAGCATCGATGTGGTCCGTGGTGCGGGCTCGGTGCGTTATGGCCCGCAGAACGTCGGCGGGGTCATCAACTTCGTGACCCGGGCGATTCCTGAAAAGGCCACTGGCGAGCTGTCCAGCACCATGGAAACCTCCCGCCATGGCGGCTGGAAACATATCGAGTCGGCTTTCCTCGGCGGTACTGCTGATAACGGCCTGGGCGCGGCGTTGCTGTATTCCGGGGTCAACGGTAACGGCTATCGCAGCAGCAACAACGGCAACGACATCGACGACGTGTTGTTCAAAACCCACTGGGCGGTGACTGACAGCGACGAGTTGTGGCTGAACTTTCACTATTACGATGCCAAGGCCGATATGCCCGGCGGCCTGACTCAGGCGCAGTTCGACGACGATCCGTACCAGTCCGATCGTGACCACGACAACTTCAGCGGCCGCCGTAAAGACGTCTCGCTCAAGTACCTGCGCCAGATCGACGACCTTACCCAGTTCGAAGTGCAGACCTACTACACCGACAGCTTCCGCGGCAGCAGCATCGCCGCCCGCGACCAGAAGACCCTGTCGTCGTATCCGCGCAGCTATCACACCTTTGCGATCGAACCGCGTGTGTCGCGGATCTTCTTCGCCGGCCCGACCACCCAGGAAGTCAGCGTCGGTTATCGCTACCTCAAGGAAGCAATGCACGAACAATCCACCCGCCTGGCCTTGATCGACAATGTACCGACCCCGGCGCCGGGCTCAGACGGCCACGTGTTCCAGGACCGTACCGGTGGTACCGAAGCCAGCGCCTACTACATTGACGACAAGATCGACGTCGGCAACTGGACCATCACCCCGGGCGTTCGCTTCGAACACATCAACACTGATTGGCATGAACGTCCGGTGATCGGTGCCAACGGTAAGCGGGTGCAGGAGAAAAACCGCAGCGTGACCAGCAACGAGCCGTTGCCAGCGCTGAGTGTGATGTATCACCTGTCCGATGAATGGAAACTGTTTGCCAACTACGCAACCTCGTTCGGCAGCCTGCAGTACTTCCAGCTGGGGCAGGGCGGCAGCGGTGACCAGACCGCCAATGGTCTGGAACCGGAAAAGGCCAAGACCTATGAGATCGGTACGCGCTACAACAATGGCACCTGGGGTGGTGAGCTGACGGCGTTCTACATCGACTTCGATGACGAACTGCAATACATCAGCAACGACATCGGCTGGACCAACCTCGGCGCGACCAAGCACCAGGGTATCGAAGCGTCGATGCACTATGATCTGTCGGGCCTGGATCCACGCTTGCAGGGCCTGAGTGCCAACGCCGGGTTTACCTACACCCGGGCGACCTATGAAGGTGAGATTCCTGGCTTCAAAGGCCGCGACCTGCCGTTCTACTCGCGGCAGATCGTCAACGCCGGGCTGCGTTACCAGATCAATCGCTGGACCTGGAACCTGGATGCCTACGCCCAATCGAAACAACGTGCACCGGGTACCGGGATGAATACCGACGGCAGTTTCAACGGTAACTACATCACCGAGCCGAGTGCCGATGGTCAGTTCGGTGATATTCCTGGCTACGTCACCTGGGCGGCGCGCGGTGGCTACGATTTCGGCCAGGAGCTATCGAACCTGAAGCTGGCGGCGGGGGTGAAGAACATCTTCGACAAGCAGTACTACACCCGCTCCAGCGACAACAACTCGGGGATCTACCTGGGTGAGCCGCGTACGTTCTATGTGCAGGCCAGTGTAGGGTTCTGATCCCTTGGTGGTGCAGGCCAGTGTAGGGTGATCCCTCGGTGGGAGCGGGCTTGCCCCGCGATTGCGGTCTGTCGGTAAC
>JBOICD010000457.1:0-3229 GCA_050739855.1 Pseudomonas sp. | reverse complement strand
CCTCAAGGGTGAGCTGGCCGCCAAGGTCAACTAAGACCCGGGCCAGGAAAAACCCGCAGCGATGCGGGTTTTTTTATGCCCCTCGCGCCAACTCCAGGGTGGTATTGGCCTGAGTGGACAGACCGTTAGTCGGCTTACGGAACTTTCCTGGGATGATGGCAATCTGATGACTTCAGATTTATGGCAGCCAGGTCTAGAGTTAGTCTCGGATTTCAACCGAAATTCGATGTCGGTTTCACAAGAGAAGCAGCATGGATTGCGCGCAACCTCACACACATGATGGCGGCTCGGTACTACTGGTCGTCGATGATTACCCTGAAAATCTGATCAGCATGCGTGCCTTGCTGGCCCGTCAGGACTGGCAAGTACTCACCGCAAGCTCCGGAGCGGAAGCCCTGAGCGCGTTGCTTGAGCACGAAGTCGACCTGGTGCTGCTGGATGTGCAGATGCCGGGCATGGATGGCTTCGAAGTCGCGCGCCTGATGCGTGGCAGCCAGCGTACACGGCTTACCCCGATCATTTTCCTGACCGCCAATGAGCAGTCCCAGGCGGCTGTGCTCAAGGGTTATGCCAGTGGCGCGGTGGACTACCTGTTCAAACCCTTCGACCCCCAGATCCTCAAGCCCAAGGTCCAGGCCTTGTTGGAGCAACAGCGCAACCGGCGTTCGCTGCAGCGCCTGAGCCATGACCTGGAGGCCGAACGGGCGTTCAACGCATCGGTGCTGGAAAACGCCGCCGAGGGCATCCTGGTGGTGGCCGAAGACGGCCTGATCCGGTTTGCCAACCCGGCCATTTCCAGTTTGCTGGATGCATCGTTCGAACATTTGCAGGGCAAGGGGGTGCTGGATTTCGTGCAGTCACCCGAATCGGGTGCGTGGCGTGAGTCGGCGTTTTACCAGGCCTACCTGGCGCGGGACACCCTGCGGATTCACGATGCTGTCCTGCGTACGGCCGGGGGGCATCCGATCCCGGTGGCCCTGTCGTGTGCACCGTTACCCAGCGAGCAGCGGGCATTGGTGGTTACGGTGCTGGATATGTCGGTGGTGCGCAATCTGCATCAGCAGCTCGAGTACCAGGCGATCACCGATCCGTTGACCGGTCTGCTCAATCGACGTGGTTTCTATCAGGCAGCCGAAAGTGCACTGTTGCGCAACGAGCGCGCGGACCGGCCCCAGGCCTTGCTGTTCCTGGACCTGGACGGGTTCAAACGCATCAATGACTCACTGGGGCACGAAGCCGGTGACCGGGTGCTCAATTGGGTCGCCGGGCAACTCAAGGATTGCCTGGGCACCTGCGCGATTCTTGCGCGCATGGGCGGCGACGAATTCACCGCGCTGCTCGACGCCTTGGATTGCCCCGAACAAGCTGCGCGTTTTGCCGAAAAACTGATCGAGCGCATGTCGATCTATCAGGAGATCGACGGGCTGGAAGTAACGCTTGGGGTCAGCATCGGGATCGCCACTTATCCCGAGTGCGGGTCCAGTCTGGACGGGCTACTGCGGGCCGCGGATGCTGCGATGTATGCAGCCAAGCAGTCGGGACGCCAGCAGTATCGGTACTACGATCAGGACCTGAACGGTCGCGCACGATCGCGGCTGATGCTTGAGGACAGTGTGCGTAGCGCAATCGAGCACAAGGAGTTCAGCCTGGTCTACCAGCCCCAGGTGGCCCTGGCCGATGGCCGGTTGCGGGGCTTCGAGGCGTTGTTGCGTTGGCGTCATCCCAGTGTAGGGGACGTACCGCCGGGCTTGTTCATCCCCCTGCTGGAGGAGGCCCGGCTGATTACTCGTCTGGCCAGCTGGATCTACCAGAACGGGGCGGCCCAACGCCGGGCCTGGTACGAGCGCTACGATGCCGGGGTGGTGCTGAGCATCAGCCTGAGCCAGGTGCAGTTCAGCATGCCCAACCTGGTAGAAGAGCTGGCGCGGGTGATCTTCAGCCAGGAACTTCAGCCCGCCCAGCTGGAAGTGGAAATTGCCGAAAGCACCTTGCGCTACAACCTCGACGATGCCATGAAACAGCTGCACCGCCTGCATACACTGGGTGTGCGTATCGCTCTGGATGATTTTGGCGCCGGTGATTGTTCGCTGCGTATGGTGCGTGATTTGCCCATCGACACCCTCAAGCTCGATCGGCATCTGGTGGCGCGGTTACCGGGCTCGACGGCTGATGCCGCGATGGTCAGCTGTGTGTTCGAACTGTGCCGAGCGTATGGCATCAGTGTTATCGCTGAGGGCGTCGAAACGCCTGAACAAGTGCACTGGCTGCGGGCCAATGGCTGTGAGTATGTGCAAGGGTTTTTGCTGGCGCACCCGATGACCGCAGCGCACGCCAGTGAGTTTCCACGCTTTTTTGACTGGCATCCGGTGTAGTTGGGTACACTGCGTTTTTACCCGTCTGCTCTGCGACCATGACTGCGCTCAAGTACCTGCAAGCCTATCCGTCCACCCTGCAAGATCAGGTCCGTCAGTTGATCGCCAGCAATCGTCTGGGCGATTACCTGCAGCAGCGTTACCCGCAACGTCATGATGTGCAGAGTGACAAGGCTCTGTACAGCTATGTCCAGGGGCTCAAGCAGGAGTACCTGCGCAATGCGCCGAACCTGGACAAAGTGTTGTTCGATAACCGCCTTGACCTGACCCACCGCGCATTGGGCCTGCACACGGCGGTATCGCGGGTGCAGGGTGGCAAGCTGAAGGCGAAGAAAGAAATCCGCATTGCCTCGTTGTTCAGGGATGCGGCGCCGCAGTTTTTGAAAATGATCGTCGTGCATGAGCTGGCCCATTTGAAAGAAAGCGAGCACAACAAGGCCTTCTACCAGCTCTGCGAACACATGCAGCCGGGCTACCATCAGCTGGAGTTCGACCTGCGTGTTTACCTGACTTACCGCGAGCTGCCTGGCAGCGCGTGAGCCCCAAGGATTTGCCAATGGACGTGAGCAAGACCAAGACCAGTTTCTACCGCCGGCTGTATGTTGCCTGGCTGATCGACAGCCAGACCGCCGCCAGTGTGCCGGCGCTGATGGAGGCGACCGGCATGCCTCGGCGCACGGCTCAGGACACCATCGCTGCCTTGGCTGACCTGGATATTGTCTGTGAGTTCGAGCAGCAGGCGGGAGCGCGTAATCATGCCGGGCATTACCGGATTCGCGATTGGGGGGCGATCGACAAGCAGTGGATCATCCAGCATTTGCGGGGCATTCGTGAGGTGCTTGGGTATCCTTGAGGGT
>JBOICD010000456.1:0-3235 GCA_050739855.1 Pseudomonas sp. | reverse complement strand
TCTCCAACCAGATGCTCGCCGGTATCGCGTTGATGCTCGGCACCGTGGTCCTGATCAAGATGAAGCGCCAGCGCTACATGTGGGTCACGCTGCTGCCAGCTGTCTGGCTGCTGATCTGCACCACCACGGCCGGCTTCATCAAACTGTTCGATCCGAACCCGGCGGTCGGCTTCCTGGCCCTGGCCAACAAGTACAGCGTGGCGCTCGACGCCGGGCAGGTACTGGCACCCGCCAAGGATATCGGCCAGATGCAGCACGTGATCTTCAACGCCTACACCAACGCTGGCCTGACGATCCTGTTCCTGTTCGTGGTCTTCAGCATCCTGTTCTTCGCCCTCAAGGTCGGTATTGCCGCCCTGGGTAAAAAAGAACGGACTGACAAAGAGTCCCCGTTCCAGGCACTGCCAGATGCGTAACCCAAGAGGAATGCAGTGATGTTCAACGATCTCGGTCGACTGGGTAAGTACCTGGGGCAGGCAGCCCGCCTGATGGTCGGCATGCCCGACTACGACAACTACGTCGAGCACATGCAGACCAAGCACCCGGACAAACCGGTGATGAGCTACGAGGCGTTCTTCCGCGAACGCCAAGAGGCCCGTTACGGTGGCAAGTCCGGGCCCAAGTGCTGTTGAACGACAGCTACTGACGGCAGTTGAACCTGTGGGAGCCCGGCTTGCCGTGCTCCCACAGTCATTTTCAGTTCAGGAGATTTTCCGTTTGCACGCGCCCATTCCGGTAACAGTACTCAGCGGTTTTCTGGGGGCCGGCAAGACCACCTTGCTGCGCCATCTGCTCAAGGCCGAACATGGCCTGAAGATCGCTGTGATCGAAAACGAATTCAGTGACGCCGGCATCGATACCCAGTTGCTTGGCGATGAACCGGTGCAGGTCGTGACCCTGGCCAACGGCTGCGTCTGCTGCAGCATCCACACCGACCTGACCAAAGCCTTGTACCTGCTGCTGGAGCGCCTGGACGCCGGCGAGATCGCCTTCGACCGCCTGGTGATCGAGTGCACCGGCCTGGCTGATCCGGCGCCGGTGGCCCAAACCTTCTTCATCGACGAGGAACTGCGCGAGCGCTACATCCTCGACGGCATCATCACCCTGGTCGATGCCGCCCACGCCGAGCAGCACCTGACCCAGGCGATCGCCCAGGCCCAGGTGGGCTTTGCCGACCGCTTGCTGGTGAGCAAGACCGACCTGGTCGATGCTGACAGCTTCAAGGCGTTGAGCGATCGGCTGGGGCGCATCAACCGCCGCGCGCCAATCCGGGTGGTCGAGCACGGCCGTATCGATCTGGCCGAACTGCTTGATGTGCGTGGTTTCAACCTCAATGCCGACCTTGGCGGCGGCTTGAGCCTGCGTCCGGTCAGCCAGACGGTGACCCCGGATCGCATCTCCAGCCTGGTACTGCGCACCGATACCCCGCTGGATATCGATCGGCTCAGCGACTTCATGAACCAGTTGCTGGAAGACCATGGCAAGCAGTTGTTGCGCTACAAAGGTGTGCTCAATATCGCCGGGGAAGATCGCCGTTTGGTGTTCCAGGGCGTACTGAAACTCTATGGTTTTGACTGGGATACCGAGTGGGCTGAAGGTGAGGCGCGCGAAAGTGTGATGGTATTTATTGCCGATGAGTTGCCAGAAGAGAAGATTCGCGAGGGTTTCGAGATGTTGACTCGGGCTTGAATACCTGTGGGAGCGGGCTTGCCCCGCGATGCTATGTGATTGACAAACCGAAATCGCGGGGCAAGCCCGCTCCTACCGAGGGCCAAAAAAAGCCCGGCTCAAGAGCCGGGCTTTTTCACATCAAGCGACTGCGATTAGTTGCCGTATACCGGCAGTTTGGCGCAGATGGCTTTGACCTTCTCACGAACGGCGTCGATCACCGCTTCGTTGTTCAGGTCAGCCAGGATGTCGCAGATCCAGCCGGCCAGTTCTTTACACTCAGCCTCTTTGAAGCCACGAGTGGTCACAGCCGGAGTACCGAAGCGCAGGCCGGAGGTGACGAACGGGGAGCGTGGGTCGTTTGGCACCGAGTTCTTGTTGACGGTGATGAAGGCGCGGCCCAGGGCTGCGTCGGCATCTTTACCGGAGATCTCTTGCTTGATCAGCGACAGCAGGAACAGGTGGTTCTGAGTACCACCGGAAACTACGTCGAAACCGCGCTCGATGAACACGCCAGCCATGGCCTGGGCGTTTTTCACGACCTGCTGCTGGTAGACTTTGAACTCAGGCTGCAGCGCTTCCTTGAAGCAGATCGCCTTGGCGGCGATAACGTGCTCCAGCGGGCCGCCCTGGGCACCCGGGAAGACTGCGGAGTTCAGCTTCTTCTCGATGTCGGCGTTGGCGCGGGCCAGGATCAGGCCGCCACGTGGACCGCGCAGGGTCTTGTGGGTAGTGGTGGTGACGACGTCGGCGAATGGCACCGGGTTCGGGTACACGCCTGCAGCAACCAGGCCGGCAACGTGGGCCATGTCGACGAACAGGTAGGCACCGACCTTGTCAGCGATTTCGCGAAAGCGCGGGAAGTCCAGAATCTGCGAGTAAGCAGAGAAACCGGCAACGATCATCTTCGGCTTGTGCTCGACGGCCAGGCGCTCGACTTCGTCGTAGTCGATCAGGCCGTTGGCGTCGATACCGTACTGCACAGCGTTGTACAGTTTGCCCGAGGAGCTGACGTTGGCACCGTGGGTCAGGTGACCACCGTGGGCCAGGCTCATGCCCAGGATGGTGTCACCGGCCGACAGCAGGGCCAGGTAAACGGCGCTGTTGGCTTGCGAGCCGGCGTGCGGCTGGACGTTGGCGTAATCGGCGCCGAACAGTTCCTTGGCACGGTCGATGGCCAGTTGTTCGACCACGTCGACGTATTCGCAACCGCCGTAGTAACGCTTGCCTGGGTAGCCTTCGGCGTATTTGTTGGTCAGAACCGAACCCTGGGCTTCCATGATTGCCGGGCTGGTGTAGTTTTCCGAAGCAATCAGCTCGATGTGCTCTTCCTGGCGCTGAGCTTCTTGCTCCATGGCGGCAAAAAGATCGGCGTCGTACTTGGCAATGGTCAAATCACGGCTGAACATGGCGGTCCTCAAGGATCGTGCTGAAATAGGCGGGCATTCTACCTCATCAGCTTTTGTCTGGCATATGAAAGGGCATCATGTCGCAGACAAGTGGGCTTCATTCTGAGAAGGATGGTGAAATGATCGCGGGGCAAGCCCGCTCCCACAGAGACCTGATT
>JBOICD010000455.1:0-3248 GCA_050739855.1 Pseudomonas sp. | reverse complement strand
CCCGCTCCCACATGGAAAACAGAAAACAAAAACCCCCTGCTACATCCGTAACAGGGGGCTTTGGATTAAACCTTGAATGGATTAATCAGTGCAGCGCTAAAATTACTGCTGTTGTGGCAACTTGTCGATTGGACCGCATCCGCCAATAATTTTAGAAACGGAAACCGAAGGGTGGAACAGGTAGTCGTACGAGCAGTTCTTTGGCTGGTTGTAGACTTGACCGGTGCAACCCGAGAGCAGTGCTACGCCCGAAACTACAGCAATAGCAACCGATGCTTTCAACAGCTTTTTCATACTAAGTCCTTTAAATTATGAAGCACCGCCTTACTGGCGGAAGCGCGAGTATACGGAAAACCGATTAATCTCTCCACCCGCTCTGCGCCGCATCTGCCGGTCATCCTGAAGGCAAGAAAAGCGCATCACCCGATGGCGCAAACGGACTCAACCACGGCGCAACCGACAAACAAGGCAACCCATATTTCTGGGTAATGTGGCCTCGCCTTTTCAGCCGTGCGTTCGTCGTGATGACTGATCGACTAGAACAACTTGCGCGTTTCAGCTATGCAACTTCAAAGGTGTTCGAAGGGGAAGGAGTGATGTTCGCCTAACGGTCAGTCAGTACGTCCCAAGATCAAACACAAAGAGAATAAGCATAATGATCAGCTTGGGCTCCGAAGATTCGAAGGGTCAGTTGGCGCAGGGGTTCAAGCCGCGCCATGTCACCATGCTTTCCATTGCCGGTATTATCGGTGCCGGGCTGTTCGTCGGCTCCGGGCACGCCATTGCCGCCGCCGGGCCCGCAGCGATACTGGCTTACTTCCTCTCCGGCATCCTGGTCATTCTGGTGATGCGCATGCTCGGCGAGATGGCTGTCGCCAACCCCGATACCGGTTCGTTTTCCACCTATGCCGACCAGGCCATCGGGCCTTGGGCGGGCTTTACCATTGGCTGGATGTACTGGTGGTTCTGGGTGCTGGTCATTCCCATCGAAGCGCTGGCGGCCGGGCATGTATTGAACACCTGGTTTCCCCAGGTCGAATCCTGGTTGTTTGCCCTGCTGTCGATTATCGCCCTGGCGGCGACCAACCTGTTCAGCGTGGCCAAGTACGGTGAGTTCGAATTCTGGTTCGCGATGTTCAAGGTGCTGGCGATCATCGCCTTCATCAGCCTCGGCGCCGCAGTGCTGATGGGCTGGGTGCCGGATCGGGAAGTCAGCGGCTTCAGTCGTCTGCTTGAAGAGCATGGCGGCTTCGCACCCAATGGCGTGTCTGCGGTAGTGGGCGCCTTCATTACCGTCATGTTCAGTTTTATCGGCATTGAAGCGGTGACCATCGCCGCCGCCGAATCGCAAAGCCCGGCCAAGAACATCGCCAAGGCCACCCGCTCGGTAATCTGGCGGATCGGCGTGTTCTACCTGCTGTCGATTTCGGTGATCATTTCCATCGTGCCCTGGAACGACCCGCAGCTGGCATCGGTAGGCTCCTACCAGCGAGCGCTGGAACTGATGAACATTCCCCACGCCAAATTCATGATGGACGTGGTGGTGCTGGTGGCTGTGGCCAGTTGCATGAATTCGTCGATCTACATTGCTTCACGCATGCTCTATTCGCTGGGCAAACGTGGCGAGGCGCCACGGCAGGTGAAGGTCACCTCGAAGGTCGGCGTGCCGAGGACGGCGGTTATCGCCAGTACCGTACTGGGAGCGATCATCACCGTGGTCAGCTACTTTGCCCCGGCCGGCCTGTTCCAGTTCCTGCTGGCAAGTTCCGGCGCCATCGCCTTGCTGGTGTACCTGGTGATTGCCATCTCGCAGTTGCGCATGCGCCGGAGGCTGCAACAGCAAAAGACTCAGCTCAACTTCCATATGTGGCTGTTCCCGTGGCTGACCTACGCCGTCATCGCTTTTATCGTCGCAGCACTCGGGGTCATGCTGGTGACGCCGGAGCACCGCTCCGAGGTGACCTCGACCATCGGCCTGGCGCTGGTCATTTCCTTGCTTGGCATTGTGCTGACGCGCCAGCACGGGCAACCGGCGCGGTCAGCTCAACAGCTGGGTAAAACCTGAGTTCAAACCAGGGGCAGCTGGTGGGTCACGCAGTGAATGCCACCCCCGCCCGCGGCAATGGCATCGATATTGAGCTGTACCACCTCACGGTCCGGATACAGCTCAGTCAGCAGATCGAAGGCTTTGGCATCAGCGGCCTTGTCGCCAAACTGCGGGGCAATCACCGCGCCGTTGATAACGAAGTAGTTGATGTATCCGGCGGCGAAGTCCGGGTTGTTCTTGCTGAACTTGCTGTTGCGCGGTTTCAGCGGCGGCGACACGGTATGCACCTTGAGCTTGCGGCCATCGGCGTCTGTGGCGTTGTTGAGTATTGCCAGGTGCGCCTTGGTTACCTTGTGGTCGTAGGAATCGGGATCGGTGTCGAGGTTGGCGATAATCACACCAGGCTCAACAAAGCGCGCATAGAAATCGACATGCGCATCGGTGATGTCCTTGCCCTTGATGCCCGGCAGCCAGATGATCTTGCGCAACCCCAGACGCGCCTTCAGCTCTTCTTCAACTTCAGCCTTGCTCCAGTCGGGATTGCGGTTGGCATTGATCCAGCAACTTTCGGTCATGATTGCGGTACCGTGACCATCCACTTCAATGCCGCCGCCCTCGCCTACCAGTTCACTACGCAGGTAGGTCGCCTCGGCGTTGTCAGCTAACAACCGCGCCACACGGGCATCATCAGTGTGTTGTTGCTTGTTGCCCCAACCATTGAAGTTGAAATCGACCGCGCCCAGATCGCCCTGCTCGGTGATAACGAAGTTGGCACCGATATCACGCATCCAGATGTCATCCAGCTCGGTGGTGACAAAGGTGGTGTTCTTGCTGCCGCATAGTTCTTCCGCCAGATCGCGCTCGCTGGCACGGCACAAAACAGTAACCGGCTGATATCTGGCGATAGTGCTGGCAATCCGGCCGATGGTTTCCTGCACGTCGGCGGTAAAGTCTTCCCAGATGGCCTCCTGCGCGCCAAAAGAAACGAAGGCACACTGCTGCTTGTCGCCCTCGTCAGGCATGAACCATTGTTTGCCGCCGGCCGCCAGCGACCGGGGTACGCTCAGACCAAAACCCATGGAGGCGACCAGACCCAAGCCTGCGGTCGCTGAAACCTGTTTTATAAACTCACGACGCGTTGGCATCTGTTTGACTCTCTATCAATTCGTTTACGGGCGCCGTGCAATCAATTGCCCGGTGC
>JBOICD010000454.1:0-3278 GCA_050739855.1 Pseudomonas sp. | reverse complement strand
CATCCCGCCGAGGCTGAGAATGACAGTGAAGTACGCGCCCTTGAGCAGAAAGGGCGCGCTGTCCAGTGCAAGCTGCAGGCTGTCTTCGATCATTTAGTCACATCGGCGCCGAAGTACTTCTCAGAGAGCTTGGCCAGGGTGCCGTCGGCACGTAGCTTGTCCAGTGCCTTGTTGATGGCGTCGAGCAGTTCCGGCTCACCCTTGCGCAGGGCGATACCGGCCTCCTGGCGGGAGAAGGCTTCGCCG
Source organism: Pseudomonas sp. (assembly GCA_050739855.1). Classification (GTDB taxonomy): domain Bacteria; phylum Pseudomonadota; class Gammaproteobacteria; order Pseudomonadales; family Pseudomonadaceae; genus Aquipseudomonas. The sequence continues at coordinate 3,032 of JBOICD010000454.1, read as the reverse complement.
GTGACGGCGGTGTCCTGGGCTTTCTTGGCGTATTCCAGTGCGGCCAGGCGGTCGATCAGGATGGCGTCGATACGACCGACACGCAGGTCCTGGAACTTGCTCGGGTCATCTTCGTAGGTCCTGACATCGGCCTTTGGCACCTCTTGCTTGACCCACTGTTCATAGTTGGTGCCCAGGCCCACACCGACCTTCTTGCCGGCCAGGTCGGCAGCACCGTTGATTTTCAGGTCTGCAAGCTTCTTCTTCAACACCAGCGCCTGGATGCCGGAGACGGTGTAGGGCTCGGAGAAGTCGTACTTCTTCTTGCGCTCCTCGGAGATGGTCACCTGGTTCACCACGGCGTCCAGACGTTTGGACTCCAGGGCAGCCAGGATGCCGTCCCACTTGGTTGGCTGGATCTTCGCCTTGACGCCCAGCTCCTTGGCCAGGGCCTCTGACAGCTCCACTTCAAAACCCGAAAGTTTGCCGTTCTCATCGACGAAGCTGAACGGCGGGTAGGTGCCTTCCAGGCCGATGTTGATGACACCCTTGTCCTTGATGGTTTTCAGCTGCTCGCCGGCAACGGCCTGACCGAGCAGACTGGCGCCCAGCAGCAGGGCGACGCCTGCGTTGAGAATCTGTTTACCGATTACTGTCATGACGAAGCCCCAATGTTGTTGTGTAGTGGTTGGCGACTATAGGGTGACGCTAATAGGCTTAAAAATAATATTAATTCATTTTCTTATATTATTTTTATATATGTCATTTAGCTATTCCAGACCTCAGGGTAGGCGAATAATGCCGGTGCCCCACCGGTATGCAGGAAAATCAGCGGACCGTCGTCGAATCGCTGGCGCGCAATGCCGTCGAGCAAGCCGGCCATGGCCTTGCCGGTGTACACCGGGTCCAGCAACAAGCCTTCCTGGCTCGCCAGCAGGCGAATGGCGGCGAGTGTGCCGGCGTTCGGTTCGCCATAGCGCGGGGCGAAGTACTCATCCCAGAGTTCGATCTTGAACGTCTCGGGCAGGCGAATGCCGAGCAGTTCGGCGGTACGTTCGGCCAGGCCCTCGACTTTTGGCCGCTGCGCTTCGTCACTGCGCGACACGGTCACGCCGATCACCGGCAGCTGTGGCAATGCCTCGGCCAGGGCGACGGCCAGACCGCTATGGGTACCGGCACTGCCGGAGGCGAGGACCACCCCGGCGAACTGTTCACCGCAGTGCTCGATCTGGGTTGCCAGTTCCAGCCCGGCGCGCACATAACCCAGCGCACCGAGCGCGTTGGAGCCGCCGATAGGCACGATGTAGGGTTTGCGTCCGCTGGCGTGCAGGCGCACGGCCAGGGCTTGCAGTTGTTCGTCGGCGTTGTCGAGGTTATCCACAAGCTCGACCTTGGCGTCGAACAGCTCCAGCAGCAGGCGGTTGCCGTTGTGCTGGTAATTGAGCGAATCAGTGCCGATCGGGTTTTCCAGCAGGGCCACGCAGCCGAGGCCAAGCTTGGCCGCCAGGGCCGCGGTCTGGCGCACATGGTTGGACTGGATCGCCCCGGCGGTGACCAGGGTATCGGCACCCTTGCTCAGGGCATCGGCAGCCAGGTATTCGAGTTTGCGCAGCTTGTTGCCGCCCAGGGCCAGCGGGGTGCAGTCGTCGCGTTTGACGTAAATGTCGCGGCCAGCCCAGGCCGAGAGGCGGTGCAGCTTTTCCAGCGCGGTCGGCGCGCCAAGCAGGTCCAGACGATTGAAGCGGGAGAGCTGTCGGTCGATCATGGCAATACATCTGCAAGGGAAAATCCGACTATAGGCAGCGACAGGCCGACGAGCAACTCCCGGCCTTGTAAGCGGCGGCGGGAGCGGGCTTCTGTGGGAGCGGGCTTGCCCCGCGACAGCGGTCTAACAGTCACATCGCATCGCGAGACAAGCTCGCTCCCACCGCCGTGGCTTATGCCGGACTTATTGCGTTTTGGAATAAAGGGTTATTTTTTCTCCCACCCGCATTTGCCGTAAAGTGAGCGTCTATCTGGCGGCCTTCTCATTCCATTATCGCCGCCGCGGCAGGAGACGTAACCGTGAGCGAAAACGCGCAGACAGGGCATTGGCAACTGCAGGGCATTGTTGCCGGCTTGCGTAGCGCCCGTGACAAGTGGCGCAGCAGCAATGGTCGTAGCAGTGGTGAGCAAGGGGGGCGCGAGCTGCCTTCGCGCGAAGCCATGCGCCACATCCTTGAGCAATTGTGCGGGGCGCTGTTTCCCATGCGCCTGGGGCCGGTGGACCTGCGCGAGGAAAGCGAAGATTTCTACGTCGGCCATACCCTCGATTCGGCCCTGACTGCCTTGCTTGCCCAGGCGCGCCTGGAATTGCGCTATGTCGCCCGTCACGGCAAGTGCAACACCGCCGACGTCGACGCCACGGCACTGCGTTTGATCCAGGACTTCGCTGCCGCGTTGCCGGGCCTGCGCAGTGTGCTCGATACCGATGTGCTGGCGGCCTTCCATGGTGACCCGGCGGCACGCAGCGTCGATGAAGTATTGCTGTGCTACCCGGGCATCCTGGCAGTGATCCATCACCGTCTGGCCCATCACCTTTACCGTTCCGGCCTGCCTTTGCTGGCGCGGATCAGCTCGGAGCTGGCGCATTCGGCCACCGGTATCGACATTCACCCGGGTGCGCAGATCGGCAAAAGCTTCTTCATCGACCATGGCACCGGTGTGGTGATCGGCGAAACGGCGATCATCGGCGAGCGGGTACGCATCTACCAGGCCGTGACCCTGGGGGCCAAACGCTTCCCGGCGGATGAGGACGGGCAGCTGCAAAAAGGCCATCCGCGCCACCCGATCGTCGAGGACGACGTGGTGATTTATGCCGGTGCAACTATTCTGGGACGTATCACCATCGGCAAGGGTTCGACCATCGGCGGCAACGTCTGGTTGACCCGCAGTGTGGCGCCGGGCAGCAACCTGACCCAGGCCAATCTGCAGCACGATGACGGCACCCAGAAGTAAGACTTGAAAGGCCATCGCGGGGCAAGCCCGCCCCCACTGTGGGAGCGGGCTTGCCC
>JBOICD010000453.1:0-3279 GCA_050739855.1 Pseudomonas sp. | reverse complement strand
GGGCAAGCCCGCTCCCACAGGCTCTTGACCAGTGGGAGCGGGCTTGCCCCGCGATGAATCCAACCCTAGTTTCCCGCCTTGACCCAAATCCCCCGCCCCGCCAAACGCTCCCGATCATGCGCCACAGCAAAATCCTGCAACGGCCCTTTAGGCACAATCCCGTTCGGATTGATGGTCTTGTGGCTCATGTAATAATGCTTCTGGATATGCTCGAAATTCACCGTCTCGGCCACACCCGGCCACTGATACAACTCCCGCAGCCAGTTCGACAGATTCGGATAGTCAGCCAGGCGCCGCAGGTTGCACTTGAAGTGCCCGTGATACACCGCATCGAATCGAATCAGCGTAGTGAACAACCGCCAGTCAGCCTCGGTCAGGTATTCCCCGGCCAGATAGCGGCGTTCGCCAAGGTGCTGTTCCAGGCAGTCCAGTTCGGCAAACACTTCATCAAACGCCTGCTCGTAAGCCGGCTGCGAGGTGGCAAAGCCTGCCCGATACACGCCATTGTTGATTGCCGGGTAGATCCGCTCGTTCAGCGCGTCAATCTTGGCCTGTAGCGGCTTGGGGTAGAGGTCCAGGTGGTTGCCGGTCAAGTCGTCGAAAGCGCGGTTGAAGATGCGGATGATCTCTGCCGATTCGTTGTTGACGATGCGTTGTTCCTGCTTGTCCCACAGCACCGGCACCGTGACTCGACCGCTGTAGTGCGGATCGTCGCGGGTATAGCGCTGATGGAGGAAGTCCAGGTGATCAAGCTTGTCGCCGGTGGAGCCGTTGCTCTGGTCGAAGGTCCAGCCGTTTTCGCCCATCAGCCAACTGACCACTGAGACGTCGATCAGGCTTTCCAGGCCCTTGAGCTTGCGAAAGATCAGGGTGCGGTGGGCCCAGGGACAGGCCAGTGACACATACAGGTGATAGCGCCCAGCCTCGGCAGCAGGCAGTTGATTGTGTCGCTGGGTGCTTTCGCGCTGGAACGCGCCGTCTTTACTGCTCTGATACCACTGGTCATGCCAGCGTCCGTCGATCAACAGGCCCATGCTGAGCTCCTTGGCGATTCGTTCGAATATAGAACGCAGTGTACGGGCTTGAGTTCGAACGAATAGCGCAAAGTCTGCGTCTGTTTAATCGACTTTATTGATGGGTTGCCTTACGCCTGGCGCTGATCCCAGTAGCGTTGCGCCTGTGCAAAGGCGTCATCGCGGTTGTGACCCAGCCCGCGCAAGGCCAGGGCCATGGTCGCAACCACGGCGAGTTCACCATAGCTGTCGCGGGCTTCGCCGCGCCAAACCGTCAACAGATGTTCAGGCTCAAGGCTCGCCGGTTTGACATGGCGCTGGGCGGCCAGGGCTGGCCATTCTTCATCCCACTCAATGCCGTTTGCTGTGCCATACAGGTGGCTAGTGGTGTCCGGGTTGATCTCGATCTCACCGCCATCGCCCTTGATCACGATCGTGGTGTCACCAAGCAGTCGGCTGGCTTCGCGATGCACCGCCTGGTAGCCCGGGTGGAAGATACTCTGCAGGCCGCAGCGGGCGCCCAGCGGATTGAGCACTCGGGCCAGGGAATGAATGGGCGAGCGCAGGCCCAGGGTGTTGCGCAGGTCGATCATCCGTTGCAGGCGCGGTGCCCAGTCCTGCAGGGGGATGAACGCCAGCTGCTGGCTGTCGAGGGCCTGGGCAACGACATTCCAGTCACGGCACAGCGGGATCTGCAGCAACTCAAGCACTTGCTCGGTGTACAGCCGGCCGGCGGTATGAGCGCCGCCGCCGTGCAGCAGGATGCGCACACCGTTGGCGGCGAGGCACTTGGCGGCCAGTAAATACCAGGGTAGGTGGCGTTTCTTGCCGGCGTAGCTCGGCCAGTCGAGGTCCACCGCGATCTGCGGCGCGTCCAGGCGCTGACGCAACGCTTCGGTGAAACCGGCCAGTTCCTCGGGGCTTTCTTCCTTGTGCCGTAGCAGCATCAGGAACGCGCCCAGCTGGGTTTCCTCGACCTTGCCGTCGAGCAGCATGCCCATGGCTTCGCGGGCTTCCTCACGGTTCAGGCCGCGGGCGCCGCGCTTGCCTTTGCCAAGGATGCGCACGAACTGGGCAAAGGGGTGTTCGGCTGGGGTTTCGGTGATCAGCGGGCGAGGTTCGGTCATATGCAATTGGTTGGCTTCGGCAGGCCCGCAAGCTTCGCGGCGAGTTTGGCGGGAGTGCCTTTGAACAGGCGGTTCAGGTGCATGCTGTTGCCTTTTTCCGGGCCCAGCTTGAGTGCGGTGTACTTGATCAGTGGGCGGGTAGCCGGCGACAGCTCGAATTCCTGGTAGAAGGCACGCAACAGCGTCAGCACTTCCCAGTGTTCGGGGGTCAGCTCCAGTTGTTCGTGAGCGGCGAGGGCGGTGGCGACTTCGTCGGACCAGTCGCTGAGTTCGACCAGATAGCCATCCTTGTCCAGGGCAATGCTGCGCTCGCCTACAGTCAGGGTATTCATAGCCAGCTGTTGACCTTGTCGTAGTCCAGCGACAGCGCGACAAAGGCCGGGTAGTCGATGGCCCGAATGTTGTCGCCTGCGCTGATGGCGCGTGCTTGCAGGTCCTCTTCAAGGGCGAACAGACGACCTTGCAGGTTGCTTGCCTGCAGGCTGGCCAGCGGCGCGCAGCCGGGCTGCAGGGCATACACCGCGTCGCCGCAGAGCAACAGGCCATCCGCGCTGCCAAGCAGGCGCAGGCAACTGCTCAGGCGATTGTCGCCGAAGGGCGAGTGGGAAATTACGTGCAGGGTGCTCATTAGAGGGTTACCACTTGGTCGAAACGGTCGATCAACGCGGCCAGTGCGGCGTCATCCAGCAACTGCACGGGCAGGCTCAGGGTCTCCACGGCCAGGCCACGCTCCTGCAGGCTGCTGCGGGCGGCAAACAGCTCTTCGACACCGAACATCGGCAGGGCCTGCAGATTGGCGGCCAGGTTCTTCTGTTGCAGCTGGGCAGGTTGCTGCCCGGGCGCGAGCTGGAACACCCCGTCATCGAGAAACAGCATGCCCAGCGGCAGATCAAAGGCGCCACCAGCCAGGGCAATATCCAGCGCTTCACGGGCGGATGGGCCGGCCCAAGGCGCTTGGCGACTGATAATCAGCAAGGACTTGGCCATTTCAATCGCCTCCAAAGCAGATCAAGCGGTCGGCGCTTTGTGCGCCTTCATGCAACTGACCCAGGCCGGACAGTTCCCAGGGCGCTGGCAGGTTCACTGCCGGGCGCTGATAGCGTTGGGCTTCTTCGGCATTGAGCACGCCACGGCGCAGG
>JBOICD010000452.1:0-3285 GCA_050739855.1 Pseudomonas sp. | reverse complement strand
AGATAGACGCGTGCGCAAAGTGGCGATGGTAATGGCAGTACTGGCTCTGGCCGGCTGCGAGAATGCAGTCGAAGGTGTGCACAAGCAGATTGCCGAGCAGCTGCCCAATCCCAAGACGGCCAAGTTCGGCAACGTGCGAATCGACAAGCAGGGCACGATCTGCGGTCAGGTACGCAGTAAAGATGACGCCGGGACCTTCTTGCCTTACCGCAGCTATGTAGCCTTCAAGCAGGCCGACGGTTACGAGATCGTTCTCGCCGACAAGGGCAGCAACCTGCGCATTCGCGAAGCCTGTGGGGGTGCCGAGCTGCAGCGCAGCGCCGAAGCCATGGCCGATAAACCCGCTCCTGAAGGTTGGGATGTCGAAATTGTGCAAGGTCCGAACATGGGCGCCCTGAGCGACATGACCGCACGCCTGATCGAAAAACAGATCCCTTCGTCAGTGGTGTACCGCGACGGTAAACCGGTGGTGTTGCTTGGTCCGTTCCCGAGCAAAGCCGAAGCCGAAGCGAAGCAGGCTGATGTGATGGCGCGTCTGGGTACTGACTCTATCGTCATCCAGCACGACGCGCCGCGCTAGCCAGCACCTTTCCCGGCCCCGTACACTCACGGTTCAACGCAAGGAGAGCCGTGATGATGAAGGAAGCATCCCTCGCCATTACCCTGCAGCGCGCGACTGAACAGCACATCGACGGGCTGGTCGCGCTGTACAGTCATCCGCAAGTCACCCGCCAGGCCCTGTATAAGCGCCATCGCTTCGAAGTCGAAGGACAATTGCATGACTATGCTATGCGTGACAGCAGGTTGACCGATGTCTACAGCATGGCGCGTCTGCAACGACGCGAACGTTGAGCGGGAGGGCGTTATGTCTACGCTGGAGCGGGCCATTGCGGTGGCGGCCAAGGCACACGAAGGGCAGCAGGACAAGGGCGGCGCAGCCTATATCCTGCACCCGTTGCGGGTGATGCTGCGGGTCTCGACCGTCGAGCAGCGCATCGTCGCCGTGTTGCACGATGTGCTTGAGGACTCTCCGATGACCTTGTCGGACCTGGCGCGTGAGGGCTTTGCCCTGAAGATCCTCGCGGCGGTGCAGGCGCTGAGTCGCCGTGATCAGGAAAGCTATGAGGCGTTCGTCATTCGCCTGGGCGGCGATCCGTTGGCGCGGGTGGTGAAACTGGCTGACCTTGCCGACAACAGCGATCTCTCGCGCATCGCCATTCCCGGCCCTGAAGACATGGCGCGCCTGGCCCGTTACCAGCAAGCCAGCGCCTACCTGCAGGCGCTGGCCTGAGGCTTAGCCGCAGGCGCTGAGGTTCACCGGGCCGACAAACTCGTTGCCGTGCCCCATCACACAGGCCACCCGCTGATTGCGCTGGCGCTCCCAGGGCTGCGGCGGGTAGGTCTTGCTCCAGGCTTCATAGAGCTGGCGGTCCTGTTTCGACAGCTTGAGGCTGTACTGCTTGCTCATATAAAAGTAGGTGCGCGCGATCATGCCGCGGATCGAGGGTCGCGGCATGACTTTCTTGGCCTTGAAGTCGACCTGGGTCAGGCATGAACCGTACTGCCCGCGCTGCTCCGGCAGCCAGCCGAAGCTGAAGTTGCTGCGATCACCGTTGACCTCGCCAATGCTTGGTACCAGGTTGTGCAGGTCGGCTTCGGCGCGCTGGTAAACCTTGTCGTTGCGCGTGCAGTTCTTGCGCCCGCCGTCTTGCCAGCACTGACGCTGATGACCGATCTGCCAGGCCGGAACGATATGCTCCCATTCGATGCGCGAAGCGCGGTTGGCGTTTTTGCGCGGAATGTAGCCGCACGCGGCGAGGTCGACCTTGTTGCCGTTGTACTTGCAGCCACAGTAGAACTCGGTGGACTGCGGCGCATACAAACGCCAGGCGACCTTCTTGGCTTCGTTGAAAGTGCGCGGTGCATCGGCGTGGGCGGAGGTGACATTGAACAGCAGGCAAGCGACTGCAAAAAACCAAACTCTCATGCGGCTTCAATCTTCCTTTGGCACAACCCAGAAAATCTGCACGCCACCGTCATCGCGGTAAGCGAGGGTGACGTTGTCGTTCTCGGCGATTTCCTCAAGCAAGGTCGCCCAATCGTCCGGGGACTCATGCTCCAGGCGGAAGATCAGTGCAGCCCGAGCCTTTTGTGCGGTCGGTGAATTGATGATTTTCTGGATGCGGATGCCCAGTTGCTCGTAACTGCTGGCAGGGGCGGAAGTGGTGGCCACGAAACGTTCCTTATTTAGCTGTATGCGCATACAGTATTTTACTGTAGGCAATTTCGCAACAGCTCGTCAGTGAAAGAGCGCATGTGACCGCAAACCGCGCAGTTTGCTGCGGTCTGTTTAAAGTTTTTTTGCTGAGGGTAGGGGAGGTACGCTTGCCCGTCCTGCAGGGCGGGCAAGCGTGGGTGGAGTACTGGACTCAGTATTCCCAGAAGATCCGCTGCAGCTCTTTGCTGTCCTGGGTCTTGGTCAGCGCGACCATGGCCAGGATCCGGGCTTTTTGCGGGTTCAGGTCGTGGGCCACGACCCAGTCGTTCTTGTCGTCAGGCTGCTCGGCGTTGCGCAGCACGAAACCGCCGGCGTTGACGTGGGAGGAACGAATGATCTGCACGCCTTCCTTGCGCAGTTCCTGTAGGGCAGGCACCACGCGCGACGACACCGAACCATTGCCGGTGCCGGTGTGGATGATCGCCTTGGCGCCACCTTGAGCCAGGGCCTTGTAGGCGGTGTCAGTCACGTTGCCGTAGCCGTAGGCGATGTCCACGGCAGGCAGGTTGCTGATCTTCTTGATGTCGAATTCCGATTCCATGGTGTGGCGCTTGGCTGGCAGGCGGAACCAGTAGGATTTGCCTTCGACCACCATGCCCAGCGGGCCCCATGGGCTCTTGAAGGCTTCGGTCTTGATGTTGACGGTCTTGCTGACGTCGCGACCCGACTGGATCTCGTCGTTCATGGTCACCAGTACGCCTTTACCGCGCGATTTCTTGTTGCTGGCAACCGCCACGGCGTTGTACAGGTTGAGCATGCCGTCGGCGGACATCGCCGTGCCCGGACGCATCGAACCGACGACCACGATCGGCTTGTCGGTCTTCTCTACCAGGTTGAGGAAGTAGGCGGTCTCTTCCAGGGTGTCGGTGCCGTGGGTGATGACGATGCCGTCGACGTCCTTGCTGTCGGCAAGCTCGGCCACGCGCTTGGCCAGTTGCAGCAGGTTGTCGTTGCTGATGCTTTCGGAGGCGATCTGCATCACCTGTTCGCCGCGCACATTGGCAAGG
>JBOICD010000451.1:0-3291 GCA_050739855.1 Pseudomonas sp. | reverse complement strand
GACCAGGCCCGCATCCATCTGGCGGATGTTGCCGCGGCTCAGTTGCAGGTCGTAGGTTGCAGTGAGGCCGACCAGTCCGTCGGGACGATTGGCGAACTCGGTGTCCAGGGCGATCACATGAGTGCGCCCCTTCTCCTCACGCAATACCTGGTTCAGCTGGCTGATGTTGTTCACCTGCGGATACTGCTCGGCAATCTTGCGCGGCAGGGCCAGGGCGTAGGTGTTGCTGAATTTCGACGGTGCCAGCCAGATCAGGCCTTTGCGGGCATCCAGTTCCTTGACCTTGGCATAGGTGGCGGCCGCGCTGGGCATGCGCTCGTCGATGTGGTTGTAGGACACCAGTGACACACCGGTGTATTCCCAGACCATGTCCAGCTGGCCGGTTTCATGGGCGCTGCGGGCCAGATTGCTGCCCAGACCGCCGGTGATACGCACATCGAAACCGTTCTGGTTGAGGTAGCGGGCGGTGATTTCCGCCAGCACGGTCTGTTCGGTGAAGACCCGTGCGCCGAGACGGATCACAGGTTTTGTCGCGGCCTGGGCAAATCCCGAGAACAGCAGGGCCGCGCCCAGTAACAAGGCGATTCTTTTCATTGGAGTTCCTTCGCTTAGTGGGCCAGGCCGCGTTCAAGCCAGCGCCGGCTGCCTTGCGCCACCAGGGCGTCGAGCAAGAGGGCGAGCAAAGCGGTGCAGGCAGCGCCGAGCAGCAGTTGCGGCTGATTGTTCAGAGCGATGCCAGGGAAAATCAGGCTGCCCAGACTGTTGGCGCCGATCAGGAACGACAGCGGTGCGGTGCCGACGTTGATCGCCAGGGCCACGCGCACACCACCGATGATGATCGGCACTGCGTTGGGTAGCTCGACTTGCCACAGGCGTTGACGGGCTGTCATGCCGATACCGGTGGCAGCTTCCTTGAGCGAGGCGGGAACGTTTTTCAGGCCCTCGTAGGTGTTGCGCACGATGGGCAGGAGGGAGGCGAGGAACAGGGCGAAGATCGCGGGACCGGCGCCAATGCCGAGGAAACTCAGGGCAATGGCCAGAACGGCCAAGGGGGGGATGGTGTTGCCAATATTGAAAAGCCGCATGAAGCGTTCGGCGCGGTCGACCCGGAGTGGTCGACTCAAGGCAATCCCAGCGGGTATGCCCACGGCTAACGCCGCCACCATCGACAGCAGCACCAGCATCAGGTGCGCTTGCAGGTAGAACCACAGATCGGCGCGGTAGTGCGCGATCGTATCGATGCCGATCCAGTGGATCAGCAGGGCCAGGATGACGAGCGCGAAGGCACATCCCATCAGCCCCTTGCCATAGCGTATAGCCACAGGCGGACTCCTTTTGTTGTCGGCGAACACACTCCCGTGGCGGCCACCATTCCAGGTGGCAGGCAGTGTGATCGCGATAAGCAGCGCGTTGTCCAGAGTGGAGCGAAACACGCCATAAGCGAAGCCTCGTCAGGCTCGTAGTGCCGGTGAAACCACCCCTGACGAACGGTCATTACCGATTGCATATCAGGGGAGTGGACGCCTCCACAGCCGTAAAGGTTCCCATCTGAAGCAGCATTTGGCCAGCGTTAATCCACCCAACGGTTCAGTTCAGGGGTAAGTTTGGGCTATAATCCGCACCCTTTTTTTGAATCACCTGTCAGGCGATTTCCCATGACCAACCAGGCCGCCGAAGTCGCGAAACGCCGCACCTTCGCTATTATTTCCCACCCCGATGCGGGTAAAACCACCATCACCGAGAAGCTGTTGCTGATGGGTAAGGCAATTGCCGTTGCCGGTACGGTGAAATCGCGAAAGTCCGACCGCCATGCCACCTCCGACTGGATGGAAATGGAGAAGCAGCGTGGTATCTCCATCACCACCTCGGTGATGCAGTTCCCGTACCGCGAGCACATGATCAACCTGCTCGACACCCCGGGTCACGAAGACTTCTCTGAAGATACCTACCGCACCCTGACCGCAGTCGACTCGGCGCTGATGGTGCTCGATGGCGGTAAAGGCGTCGAGCCACGGACCATCGCCCTGATGGACGTCTGCCGTCTGCGTGATACGCCGATCGTCAGCTTCATCAACAAACTCGACCGCGATATCCGCGACCCGATCGAACTGCTCGACGAGATCGAAGCAGTCCTGAAGATCAAGGCCGCGCCGATCACCTGGCCGATCGGTTGCTACCGCGACTTCAAAGGCGTGTACCACCTGGCTGGCGACTACATCATCGTCTACACCCCGGGCCACGGCCACGAGCGTACCGAGGTGAAGATCATCGAGAAGCTCGACTCCGACGAAGCCCGTGCGCACCTGGGTGACGAGTACGAGCGCTTCCTCGAACAACTGGAACTGGTGCAGGGCGCCTGCCACGAATTCGACCAGGACGAGTTCATGCGCGGCGAGCTGACCCCGGTGTTCTTCGGTACCGCACTGGGCAACTTCGGGGTTGACCATGTCCTCGATGCCGTCGTCGACTGGGCGCCACGTCCGTTGCCACGCGTCGCCAACGAGCGCAGCGTCGAGCCGGTCGAAGAGAAATTCAGTGGTTTCGTGTTCAAGATCCAGGCGAACATGGACCCCAAGCACCGCGACCGTATCGCCTTCATGCGGATCTGCTCGGGCAAGTACGAGAAGGGCATGAAAATGCGTCACGTGCGTACCGGCAAGGACGTGCGGATCGGCGACGCGCTGACCTTCTTCTCCTCTGAACGTGAGCAACTGGAAGAAGCCTGGGCCGGTGACATCATCGGTCTGCACAACCATGGCACCATCCAGATCGGTGATACCTTCACCGAAGGCGAGGCGCTGGGCTTCACCGGTATTCCGCACTTCGCTCCGGAACTGTTCCGCCGCGTACGCCTGAAAGACCCGCTCAAGTCCAAGCAATTGCGCCAGGGCTTGCAGCAGCTGGCCGAAGAGGGCGCGACCCAGGTGTTCTTCCCCGAGCGCAGCAACGACATCATCCTCGGCGCCGTCGGTGTGCTGCAGTTCGATGTGGTCGCCAGCCGCCTGAAGGAAGAATACAAGGTTGAATGCGCCTACGAGCCGATCACCGTCTGGTCCGCGCGCTGGATCAGCTGTGACGACAAGAAGAAGCTTGAGGAATTCAAGAACAAGGCCGTGGAAAACCTGGCCATCGACGGCGGTGGTCACCTGACCTACCTGGCCCCGACCCGGGTCAACCTGGCGCTGATGGAAGAGCGTTGGCCGGATGTGAAGTTCCGCGCTACTCGCGAGCACCACTAAAAGCATCGCGGGGCAAGCCCGCTCCCACCGGGGGTATTGATATACCGGTGGG
>JBOICD010000450.1:0-3309 GCA_050739855.1 Pseudomonas sp. | reverse complement strand
CTGACGGCGGCGATCACGGCAATCATGGTTTTCTCCGTTGCCGCGGGCTCTTGCGGTCGAGCTCGGCCAGGTGTTTCAGCTTCTCGCCGATCTTCAGCTCCAGGCCACGCGGTACCGGTTGGTAGTAGTGGCGCGGTTCAAGGTTGTCGGGGAAATAGTCTTCGCCGGCAGCGTAGGCATCAGGCTCGTCATGGGCGTAGCGGTATTCGTCGCCATAGCCCAGTTGCTTCATCAGTTTGGTCGGCGCATTGCGCAAGTGTAGCGGCACCTCCAGCGAACCATGCTCGCCGGCTTCGCGCAGGGCGGTTTTGAAGCCCATGTACACGGCATTGCTCTTTGGCGCGCAGGCCAGATAGGTGATGGCCTGGGCGACAGCCAGCTCGCCTTCAGGGCTGCCCAGGCGCTCCTGTACATCCCAGGCCGCCAGGCACAGGCTGAGGGCGCGCGGGTCGGCGTTGCCGATGTCTTCGCTGGCCATGCGCACCACGCGCCGGGCGATGTACAGCGGATCGCAGCCACCGTCGAGCATGCGCGCGAACCAGTACAGCGCGCCGTCGGGGTTGGAGCCGCGCACCGACTTGTGCAGCGCCGAAATCTGGTCGTAAAAAGCCTCTCCGCCCTTGTCGAAACGCCGGCGGCTGTCGCCGAGCAGGCTTTGCAGCAGCTCGACGCCGATTTCGCTGCCGTCTTCGGCGAGGTCCGAGGCGTTTTCCAGCAGGTTGAGCATGCGTCGGCCATCGCCATCGGCAGCGGCCATGAGCATCTTGAAGGCTTCGTCGCCCAGGCGCAGTTGACGCTTGCCCAGCCCGCGCTCCTCGGTCAGTGCCCGCTGCACCAGCTTGTGCAGGGCTGGCTCGTCAAGACTCTTGAGTACATAGACCCGCGCGCGCGACAGCAAGGCATTGTTCAGTTCGAACGACGGGTTTTCCGTGGTCGCACCGATGAAGATCAGCGTGCCGTCTTCGACATAGGGCAGGAAGGCGTCCTGTTGCGACTTGTTGAAACGGTGCACTTCATCGACAAACAGGATGGTGCGCCGCCCGTACTGCCCGACTTGCTGCTTGGCGATTTCCACCGCATGTCGGATTTCCTTGACCCCGGCCAGCACCGCCGAAACAGTCTCGAAGTGGGCATCACAGAACTGCGCCAGCAGCCGCGCCAGGGTGGTCTTGCCGACCCCGGGCGGGCCCCAGAAGATCATCGAGTGCAGCGCGCCCTGTTCCAGTGCCTCACGCAGCGGTTTACCGCGGGCCAGCAGGTGCTCCTGGCCGACGTACTCGTCCAGGTTGGCCGGGCGCAAACGCGCGGCCAGGGGCTGGGCTACGGGGTCGCTACGAAACAGGTCCATGGGCGGCGCTACTACCTCTTACTCGGAGATGACATCCGCACCTTTGGGGATGTCGAACTTGAACTTGCTCGCCGGTATCGACTCGTTGGCCTTGACCCCGGTAAACAGGATGTTGGTACGCTGGCCGACGCTGTCGATCAGTTGCATGTCATTGACCAGGCCTTTGCGGAACGAAAGACGCAAGGAGTCGAACAGGGTGTCTTTGGTTTTCGGCTTGAGGGTGAAATCGATGACGTCACCTTGTTCCTTGGAGGTGATATCGAAGCTCTGGCTGATCTTCGACACATCGCCAGACAGCAGCAATGCCGGAGTCTCGGTCAGGCGCTGATCAAGCTTCTTGATGGTCGCCTGCTCCAGGTCCGGGTCCCACAGGGTGACGGTCTTGCCATCCGAAACCACCACCTGCTCCTGCGGCGCATCGGTATGCCAGTAGAACAGGCCAGGACGCTGTACCGACATCTGCCCCGCCGTTTCCTGAAGGCTGGTGCCACTGGCGTCCAGGGTCAGCTGGGAGAATCGGGCCTCGATGGTTCTGGACTTTTCCAGCAACTGGGTCAGGCGCGCCACATCCTGCTCACCGGCAAATGCCGAAGCGCTGGACAGGGCCAAAGCGGAAACCAACATCATGCGAATCAGGCGCATGGCAATCCTCGTTGCAGTATGAGTGGGCCTGTGGCCGGTCGCTGGCCACAGGCTAGAAGGTTCATCAGTCGCGGGACGGCCCGGGGGCAATCACTTCGCGTGAGCCGTTGGTGTTCATCGCGGTGACTACACCGGCCATTTCCATCGCCTCGATCATCCGCGCGGCGCGGTTGTAGCCGATCTTCAGCTTGCGCTGTACGGCGGAGATGGAGGCGCGGCGGCTTTCCAGGACAAATTGCACGGCTTCATCGTACAGCGCGTCGGTTTCGGCATCATCGTCGCCGCCACCGCCACCACCGCCGTCGAAACCACTACCGGCCTCTTCGACACCACTGAGGATGTCCTCGTTGTAGTCCGGAGCGCCGCGCAATTTCCACGCTTCGACCACCCGATGGACTTCATCGTCGGAAACGAAGGCGCCATGCACACGAATCGGCAGGCTGGTGCCCGGCGGCATGTAGAGCATGTCACCGTGGCCGAGCAGCTGTTCGGCGCCGCCCTGATCGATGATGGTCCGCGAGTCGATCTTGCTCGACACCTGGAAGGCCATACGGGTCGGAATGTTGGCCTTGATCAGACCGGTAATCACGTCCACCGAAGGCCGCTGGGTCGCGAGAATCAGGTGGATACCGGCGGCACGGGCCTTCTGCGCGATACGCGCGATCAACTCTTCGACCTTCTTGCCGACGATCATCATCATGTCGGCGAATTCGTCGACCACCACAACGATGGTCGGCAAGGTTTTCAGCAGCGGCGGCACGTCGTCCATGCTTTCGCGCTTGAACATCGGATCGTAGATCGGCTCACCGGCTTCCTCGGCGTCTTTGACCTTGCGGTTGAAGCCCGCCAGGTTACGCACGCCCATGGCCGCCATCAGCTTGTAGCGCCGTTCCATCTCGGCAACGCTCCAGCGCAGGGCGTTGGCGGCGTCTTTCATGTCGGTGACCACAGGGCAAAGCAGGTGCGGGATGCCCTCGTAGATCGACAGTTCGAGCATTTTCGGGTCGATCATGATCAGCTTGGCGTCTTCCGGGCCGGATTTGAACAGGATCGACAGGATCATCGCGTTGACCCCCACCGACTTACCGGAACCGGTGGTACCGGCTACCAGCAAGTGCGGCATCTTGGCCAGGTCAGTGATCACCGGCTTGCCGCCAATGTCGTGCCCCAGGGCCATGGTGACTGGCGATTTTGCTTCGTCGTATTGCGGCGACGACAGCACTTCGGAGAAGCGCACGATCTGCCGGTCTTCGTTGGGAATCTCGATACCGACGGTGGTCTTGCCGGGAATCACTTCAACCACACGCACGCTGGTCACC
>JBOICD010000449.1:0-3311 GCA_050739855.1 Pseudomonas sp. | reverse complement strand
AGCTGGGTATGCGCGCCATGCTCACCCGCGGCTCGATGAGCCTGGGCGAAGCCGACGGCGGTCTGCCACCGCAGCAGACGGTGCAACAGGGTGAAGTGATCCTGGCCGACAGCCAGCGACTTATCCACAGCTACCACAAACGTGGCGAGGGCGCGCAAATCCAGATTGCCCTGGCCCCCTGCTCGCCGTTCTCGGTCACTCCAGAAATCATGCGCGCCAGTGCAAGCCTTGCTGAAGAGCTGGATGTACGCCTGCACACCCACCTGGCTGAAACCCTCGATGAAGAAGACTTCTGCCTGCAACGCTTCGGTCTGCGCACCGTGGATTACCTGGACAGTGTCGGCTGGCTCGGCCCACGTACCTGGCTGGCCCACGGTATTCACTTCAACCCGGACGAAATTGCCCGCCTGGGCGCTGCCGGTACCGGCATCTGCCATTGCCCGAGCTCGAACATGCGCCTGGCTTCGGGCATCTGCCCAACCGTTGACCTGACCAACGCCGGCGCCCCGGTTGGCCTGGGTGTCGACGGTTCGGCCTCCAACGATGCCTCCAACATGATCCTCGAAGCGCGCCAGGCCCTGTACCTCCAGCGCCTGCGCTACGGCGCCGAAGCGATCACCCCGGAACTTGCCCTGGGCTGGGCTACCCGTGGGTCGGCACAGTTGCTTGGGCGTACCGACATTGGTGAACTGGCGGTGGGTAAACAGGCTGACCTGGCCCTGTTCAAACTCGACGAACTGCGCTTCTCCGGCAGCCACGATCCGCTTTCGGCGCTGTTGCTGTGCGGTGCCGACCGTGCCGACCGGGTCATGATCGCTGGCCAGTGGCGGGTGATTGACGGCCAGATCGAAGGCCTGGACGTCCAGGGCCTGATCGCCGATCACCGCCAGGCTGCCGCACAGCTGATTGCCGGCTAAGGCGTCAGAGACCAAGAAACGCCAGCATGATCAAGGTGGCGAACAGCACGAAGTGGGTCATGCCCTCGATCGCGCTGGTTTCGCCATCGTTGAGATTGATCGCGCTGACGATCAGGGTGATGGCGATCATCACCGTCTGCGACCGTAGTCACTGTAGAAGGTTTCCGGCAAAAGCCACCCGGTCAGCTTTCTCGGCCAGCAGCGAACAACCCTGTAGAATGCTGGCAATCGCATCTGATGAGAAACCGACTTTATGTACGACTGGCTTAACGCGCTGCCCAAGGCAGAATTGCACCTGCACCTGGAAGGATCGCTGGAGCCCGAGCTGCTGTTCGCCCTGGCCGAACGCAACAAGATCGCCCTGCCCTGGAACGACGTCGAAGCCTTGCGCTCGGCCTACGCGTTCAACAACCTGCAGGAATTTCTCGACCTCTACTACCAGGGCGCCGACGTGCTGCGCACCGAGCAGGACTTCTACGACCTGACCTGGGCGTACCTGTTGCGCTGCAAGGCGCAGAACGTGATCCACACCGAGCCGTTCTTCGACCCGCAAACCCACACCGATCGAGGCATTCCCTTCGAAGTGGTGCTCAATGGCATCAGCGGCGCGCTCAAGGATGGCCAGCAGCAGCTGGGCATCAGCAGCGGCCTGATCCTGAGTTTCCTGCGCCATCTGAGCGAAGAACAGGCGCACAAAACCCTCGACCAGGCCCTGCCGTTTCGCGATGCCTTTATCGCCGTTGGCCTGGACAGCTCGGAAATGGGCCACCCGCCAAGCAAGTTCCAGCGCGTCTTCGACCGCGCCCGCAGCGAAGGCTTCCTGACCGTTGCCCACGCCGGCGAAGAAGGCCCGCCCGAGTACATCTGGGAAGCCATCGACCTGCTCAAGATCCAGCGCATCGACCATGGCGTGCGCGCCATTGAAGACGAGCGCCTGATGCAGCGGATCATCGACGAGCAGATCCCGCTGACCGTCTGCCCGCTGTCCAACACCAAATTGTGCGTGTTCGAGCATATGAGCCAGCACAACATCCTCGACATGCTCGAGCGCGGCGTGAAGGTCACGGTGAACTCGGATGATCCGGCGTATTTTGGTGGTTATGTCACCGAAAACTTCCATGCCCTGCATACCCACTTGGGCATGACTCAGGATCAGGCCCGGCGTCTGGCGCAGAACAGCCTGGATGCGCGGTTGGTCAAGCCTTAAACAGCATTGAGTCATCGCGGGGCAAGCCCGCTCCTACAGAAGAAGCGGGCTTGTCTTTCGGTTCTAGCCGACTGATTTCAGCGTTAGCGGCTGGGCAATCCGGTTGATCTGATGCAGTCCCGCCGCGCTGATCTGCAACCTGCGTGAAGTCTCACTCTCGCGGATCCAGCCGGATTGCATGAACAGCTTCAGCAAGCTACTGCCCAATGCACCGCCCAGGTGCGGGCGGTGGTCGCTCCACTCGCTGCAGCAGCGACAGCTGCTGAAGCTTCTATGCTGATAGCGGGCCAGCGCCTCAATGAAGATGCCATGGCGGGCAAACTGTGTTCGTCCTTCCGGGGTTACTTCGATCTGTTGCTCCAGGCCCTCCAGCCAACCGGCGTCGAACAGGCGCTGGTAAAGATCCGCCGCCAGCTCACCGCCCAGATGATCACCGCACAACCGGGCCCGACGCATGGACAGGGGAATGCCGACATCCTCGCGGGCGGCGAGCATTTCCCGGGTAGTGACCTGAACACTGGCCAATGCTTCCACAGCAGCGCCGACTTCAGGCCCGGCAAGCCTGAAGTAACGTTTTCTGCCGCGCGGCTCAAGCTTGAGCAAGCCACTGGCCGAGAGCCTTGCCAAATGCGCACACGCTGAAGAAAGCGTCAGGCCGGTTATGTCCGCCAGTTCATCAGAGGGCCGCGCCATTCCGTCGATCAACGCCCAGAGCATCGCGCTGCGTTTGGGATCAGCAAGCAGGCTGGCAATCTGGCTGATACTTGTAACAGGTTTCATATCTCAACTCCCTGCGAGATCACATCTGAAATCGTTTGAATAACCATGTCGGCAGCATTTACTGCGAGGTTCCCGATGTCAGAACGGCTGGAAGTTGTAGGGTTGACTCACCAGCAGTCAGCCAGTGCTGTAAACCAGGCAGATATAGAGGGGGGCGATAACTTGCCGGCCGCTGACATGGAGGTCTCTCTCGCTGGAAACGACTGCTGGATCGATTATAAGCCGCCTCGGCCCAACAAACTCCGCACCTGTCTGCAGGCAACGGGGTAAAACTACCCTGTTCTGCCAAACCATAGCCATAACGTGTTCAGAGAACACACGGGTTAACGTTCGACACGTTTGTTGTAGAACCGCACGCCATACCTGTTCGTTTCAACTTTTAAATACCTGGCCATAAAAAAATCAGA
>JBOICD010000448.1:0-3322 GCA_050739855.1 Pseudomonas sp. | reverse complement strand
ATGTTGGCCGTCGAGCACCTCGTCGGCAGCCTGTTCGATCAGCCGGGCGATATCCACCGGCAGGTCTCCGTTGCGGCTGTTGACCCGTGCAGCGGCTTTTTTGATCATCGCCAGGGCGTGCAGGACAGCCAGTGGCATGCGCTCCTTGCCGATGGCAAAGTTGATCAGTGAGCGTTGCGTCTGGGCACCCCAGTAGGCCTGGTCAGGAACTTCGACCTGCCCCAGGCTGTCAGTTTCGATACGGCTCATGCTGTGAACACTCCCTTGTGGTCTGAATTCGCAGTTTAGGTCCCTTTTCGCCGCAGCGGTTCCATCGCTCGTCGACCCACTTGAGTGCCGTGCCCGAGTCGGCGCAGAATGCTCTACTCTGGGGTACTACCTCCTCTGTCTAATGAAGGAATTACGATGACCCGTCTTCGCGCCCTTTGCACCGCTGTTGCGCTGGTCTGCGCCAGCGGCCAGGTGCTTGCCGATACCGCCAGCCACAACGCCAGTGCCGAAAAATTCCTCATGATGGCGCACGCTGACAAGCTCGGCACCCCGGTCTACATGCAGGTGCAACAGATGTTTGCCCAGCGTTTCGAACAGACCAAGGCCCCGGCCTCGAAAAAATCCGTGCTCGACAGCTACCAGGCCAAGGCCAACGCCGCCCTGGACCAGGCCATCGGCTGGAACAAGCTCAAGCCCGACATGGTCAAGCTCTACACCACCACCTTCAGCGAAAGCGAGCTCAAGGACCTGGTAGCCTTCTATCAGTCGCCACTGGGCAAGAAAGTTCTGGAAAAAATGCCGCAGGTTACCCAGCAGTCGGCCCAGCTGACCCAGCAGAAGCTGGAAAGCGCGGTACCGGTGGTCAACAAGCTGCTGGCTGACATGACCAAGGAACTCGACCCGAACGCTGGCAAGGCCGCCGCGCCAGCGAAGAAGTAATACGCGGAGCCGTCCATGTCCATGCAGCAAAAGATTGAACAAAGCCTGGCCGCGCTGGCGCCGCAGCACCTCGCGGTGCTCGACGAAAGCCACATGCACAGCCGTGGGCAAGAAACCCACTACAAGGCCGTGCTGGTCAGCGAACAGTTCGAAGGCCTGAACAGCGTCAAGCGTCACCAGAAGGTCTACGCCACCCTGGGTGAGCTGATGGGGCAGTTCCATGCCCTGGCCCTGCACACCTATACCCCCGAAGAGTGGCAGAAGGTCGGCGCAGCGCCAGCCTCACCCACCTGCGCAGGTGGCAGCAAACACTGATTTCATCGTCAGGTTTTTGTTAGAATGTGCAACGCGCCGCTTGTCGGCGCGTTTTTTATTGTCATCCGGTCCGCCCTTTACGAGGGTGACCACCTGGAGATTGATTGCATGACCCAAGCTATCGTCGTGGCGGCGCTGTACAAATTCGTCACCCTGAAAGATTACGTCGAGCTGCGCGAGCCGCTGCTCGACAGCATGATGGCCAACGGCATCAAGGGCACCTTGTTGCTGGCCGAAGAGGGCATCAACGGCACCGTATCCGGTACCCGTGAAGGTATCGACGGGCTGCTGGCCTGGCTGCGCAGCGATGCCCGCCTGGTGGATATCGACCACAAGGAATCCTACTGCGACGAACAGCCGTTCTATCGCACCAAGGTCAAGCTCAAGAAAGAGATCGTCACCCTCGGCGTGCCGGGCGTGGACCCGAACTACAAGGTCGGGACCTACGTCGAGCCGCAGGACTGGAACGCGCTGATCAGCGATCCCGAGGTGCTGCTGATCGACACCCGCAACGACTACGAGGTGGCGATTGGCACCTTCGAAGGCGCGATCGACCCGAAAACCACGACGTTCCGTGAGTTCCCCGAGTACATCAAGGCCAACTTCGACCCGGCGCGGCACAAGAAAGTCGCGATGTTCTGCACCGGCGGCATCCGTTGCGAAAAAGCCTCCAGCTACATGCTCGGTGAAGGTTTCGAAGAGGTCTATCATCTTAAAGGCGGGATCCTCAAATACCTCGAAGAGGTTCCGCAGGACGAAAGCCGCTGGCAGGGCGACTGCTTCGTGTTCGACAACCGGGTCACCGTGCGTCACGACCTGACCGAAGGCGACTACGACCAGTGCCATGCCTGCCGTACCCCGATCAGCGTCGAAGACCGTGCGTCCGAGCACTATTCGCCGGGTATCAGCTGCCCGCATTGCTGGGACAGCCTGAGCGAAAAGACCCGGCGCAGCGCCATCGACCGGCAGAAGCAGATCGAGCTGGCCAAGGTCCGCAACATGCCGCACCCGATCGGCCACAACTACCGCAAAGCTGCCGAGGCCTGATAGATGTCCGCACGCCTGCTCTATGTGATGGACCCGATGTGCTCCTGGTGTTGGGGCTTTGCGCCGGTAGCGAAAGCCCTGATTGAACAGGCGCACAACGCCGGGGTCGACACCCAGCTGGTGCTCGGCGGCTTGCGCACCGGCAGCACTGCGCTGGATGCCTCGACCCGCGGCTACATCCTTGAGCATTGGCAAGCGGTCAATGCGGCTACGGGCCAACCCTTCACCCTCGAAGGGGCGATGCCGGACGGTTTTGTCTATGACACCGAGCCTGCCTGCCGCGCCCTGGTAGCAGCCCGTGGACTTGACCGGAAGCTCACCTGGGTATTGCTCGCAGCGATCCAGCAGGCGTTCTATCAGGGCGGCGAAGATGTCACCCGCGCGCCGAAACTGGTGGCGCTGGCCGAGCAGGTCGGCTTTGAGCGGGCGGCGTTTGCCGAGCGCTTTGCCAGTGCCGAGGTGCGCGCGGCCACGGCCTCGGATTTCACCTGGGTGCAGGATCTGGGGATTGCCGGGTTTCCGACCTTGCTGGCCGAACGTAACGGCCAGCTGGCGTTGCTGACCAACGGCTACCAGTCGCTCGACGCGTTGAGTCCGCTGCTCGGCCGCTGGCTGCAGCAGGCCGCCTGTGCTTGACCTGCCTGGGTCACCCGACCCTGTGCCGGGGCCTGCTCCGGTTGTTGCCGATCGCCTGAGCTGGGCGGAAATCCGCCGCCTGGCCCTGCACCATAAAAAAGCCCTGTGGATCGCCAACGGCGTTGCGGTCCTGGCGGCGCTGTGCAGCGTGCCTATTCCCTTGTTGCTGCCGTTGCTGGTCGACGAAGTCTTGCTCGGGCACGGCGATGCCGCGCTCAAGTGGATGAATCAGCTGCTGCCGGGCAACTGGCAGGTGGCGGCCGGTTATATTGGCCTGATGCTGGTGGCGACCCTGTGCCTGCGCTGCGCCGCGCTGGCCTTCAACGTGGTGCAGGCCAAGTTGTTCGCCGGCCTGGCCAAGGACATCGTCTATCGCCTGCGCATCCGCCTGATC
>JBOICD010000447.1:0-3327 GCA_050739855.1 Pseudomonas sp. | reverse complement strand
AAACGTCCTTGCGATCCAGTTCGATGGAAATTTTCAAGCCCGACTCCTCAGTGGTGATACCGAATGTTGGCATCACGACGAGGAACATAACGGGCGAGGTTTGCGCCTCCACTCCGAGTCGAAAAAGTACGGGATTCCATACCAAAGTTGGCGTGTAACAGCACAGCCCACAGCAAGAGCACCCTCGCCGGGTGGCATCCCCCGGGCCCATTCGGGCCCAGGGAATTGCCAAAGGGTGATTTGGTCCGTGACGGGTCAAGGGTGCGCTGCGCCCGGGACTCCGTTCGCCGCGACGGTGAAGCGCGTCACGACGAGCCGGGGTCGCGGCCCCTGACCTGGGGATTTCTACGGTGGCCGAACTGGCCTCGATCGGAGTGCGGGAACGTGTTCCCGCACTCCGATCGAGGAGACAAGCGCAGCGCGTCAGGCCTGTGCAGATCGGGCCCGGAGGTCCATCACCTGGCGCGCCGATAGGCTGCGCAGATCCTGGTTGGAAAAGACCAAGTAAGCCCGAATGAGCTTGGTTTCATCGTCCCAATGCTCCAGGTCGCTCATGAGGAATTGATAATCGCCCAGGTACGAAGCCGCCAGATCCCGCGCAAGGGTCCTATAGGCCTCCCCAGGCGTTTTTATGGCCAAATTCACTGCGTCACCTATTGGATCGGCTGTGAGGCCAACACCGCCGTTGTGTGCCCTCTCAAGGGCATGTTCGTTGTAGGCAACTGCTCCAACAGCAGGGTCATCCGTGGGGTTTCCAGGACAGAGTTTGTCCTCCCATGGGAGGACGTAATGTGATTTCCCGAGAATGTCCTGCAGGACGTAATCCGAAGGTTTTGCCAGACGCTGCATAGGGCTACCCACTGACGTTAAGCACGGATGATGATTTCGATTAGGTCTGGAGAAATACCTAGCGCTTTCGCCAGGTTCTCCTTTGCCTGAATGATGGGAGAAATCACTTTTTCATCATCTTTCTCAGCCATCATTTTTGGTGCGGAAACCGGCTGATTGATTACCTCAAAAGCCTTCCAATCAAGATCATCAATAACGATGCCGAGCGTATCAATCATCGTTTTTGTATCCAGGTAAGCAACTGGATACCGCTGACCATCAGTTAATTTTTTCCAAGCATCCTCGACATGAATTTCAGCGTATTCATGGAGGCCGATGATGGTCCTTCCAGCATGAGAAGAATCTGTAGTTTTGCCGCTAAGGCGAGCAATCAAAAACGCGGTTCCATGCTTCTCATCGGTGACTGACCACTTTTCCCTTCTGTTGCGGATACACACTAGAAATTCAGCCTCCTTAACACGGGGAATGCTAACAACCCAGTGTCCTGAACCTCCGTCTTTACGCATAAGGTCGATATTTTTACCTGTAAAAATCGCAATACTTTTCATAATTTCCGCCTGCCTTAATGTTTCTATCGGTTAGTTTTTTAAAACTATACGATAGATTTTGAAGGATCGGTGAAGTATTTGCGCAGAATATGTATTTCTATGAGCGAGCAAAGCCCGCGCCGCAAAGGCGCGCACCCAGAGCGGCCAAAAGCCGCTCTGATAAACCGACGGCGAAGACGGCGGAAAACAGCCGGACAGGCACCACCCGAGCCCACGAGGGAGGTGAGGGGAAATGGCCCCCAGGCCAAATTTTCCCGGTCTGCCCTGGTGCAGCCCGTCCAAGGCGAAACCAGGGTGCGAAGCATCCGGCCGCACCGCTTGCGTGCGCGTCAGGTGAAACCGGACCAACCTGGTTTCGAGCCGAAGCAGCAGAGGGAGGGACGAAGTCCCGCGCCGATGCGTCGCGAAGTCTCAGAAAGCGGGTTGGTCCGGCTTTGCCGGGCGCGCACGCGGGTGAATTTTCGAGACAAGCCCGTTCAGGGCGCAGGGGAGGAAAGAGGGTGGAGGCTCGCGCAGCGAGTCGGAATCCTGAAGGCCTTACGGGGCGCTCCCCCGGAAGGTTTGGGCGTCCCGCAGGGACGGCCACGGAACCCCGTAGGGGTGACGGTACTTTGCTGTTGGTTTCTATTGTTTTGGCTCTTGGTCGTTGTATTGCCGGTGCTATGGCTGGGTCTATTGCAGCGGCAATAGGTGAGCCATAGAACGCGGCAATTGCCTCACTCCCTGATGCTCGCCGGCTGGTATGAATCGTCCAGGTAGCGATAGAACCGATCCAGGTACGGGAGACCGTCGAGCGGCTCATCGAGCAGCGAGTTAGGAATATCAACGCCACGGAACGAACCGAAGCTGTTCAACAGGCGTTTGCCCTTGAGGATCTGCGCCGCGTGCCAGTTATCGGCCAGGGTCAGATCAGAGAACTTCACAGCGTACTTGAACACCTCCATGAAGCCCTCGACGGGATCGCCCAGGATGGGCCTGCAATCCACGACCATGCTGTCGCCGGTGATCTTGTGCCACTCGGTGCTGAGGTCTGTTTGGGATGGCTGAGAGGTCGCCAAAATGATCATGTGACAGTGCGGATGCCAGCCCTTGCCGTTGTTGGTTAGCTCAAGGGTGTAGACCGCTCCCTCTGCCTTGCAAAGCTCTGTCCAGGGAGCTCTAGGAACGCCAGAGTTAAAGTTCCGGCGGCGGTCCAAAAGCTTGCGCAATGACTTGCTGAGGTGGGTTTGCCTCTCTTCCAGGTCATCACCGTTTTTGACCGTGAGGGTCAGGAGGTATGGGCGTAGATCCGGGCGCTCTTCCTGGATCACCTGCCAACGGGTCAAGTAGGCCCCAAGAGCCTTGGCGCCGCGGCGAATAGCGCACAGTGGACAGACCAGATGTTGCTTGCAGAACGTCGCGCTGTGCAACCGTACCTTGCCCACGGTGAAGTACTCCCGGAAGTGCAGGTAATTACCGCAGCTGGCAAGGCCAGCAGCAGTCTTCATGGTCGCCTGGGACGGTGCCTCGCGGAGATGGTCTAGCATCGCCTGAGACCTTGCGTGAGCAGCGCCGTAGCGTGCTATTCTTTCGCCCAGAAGCCTAGCTTCGTCAGCCCCTGTGAACTCCCCGCCTGCCAAGTTGGAAGAGTTCTCAGGGGTTTTTTTATGCGCCATGTTTGGCCCCCTTTCCTATGGGACCGAGCATAGCATCTGCATGCACATTGTTTCTATGTATCAAGTAAAGCAGAGATTCCCCCGCCTCGACTCCACGCAAAGCCCCGAAATCCGGGGTCACCAGCAGTAAAACAGCGACCAAGGCCAAAACGCCCTTGCGATCCAGTTCGATGGAAATTTTCAAGCCCGACTCCTCAGTGGTGATACCGAATGTTGGCATCACGACGAGGAACATAACGGGCGAGGTTTGCGCCTCCACTCCGAGTCGAAAAAGT
>JBOICD010000446.1:0-3352 GCA_050739855.1 Pseudomonas sp. | reverse complement strand
GTACCGGGTCCTGATGGCGCCAGTTGGGCAACTTGCTCTTGTCCAGTTTCTGAAAGACACCGGCCTTGATCTGGGTATCGAGAAACTGGTTCGAAGGCACCACCAGGTCATACCCCGAGTTGCCGGTGAGCAACTTGGCTTCCAGGGATTCGTTGGTGTCGAAGGTGTCCCAGGTGACTTTGATGCCGGACTGCGCGGCAAAATCCTTGGGCACGGATGGCAAGATATAGTCCGCCCAGTTGTACACCCTCAACTCTCGTACTTCGGCATGCACGGCGCCGGCCAACAGCGTCAGTGCCCCAACGCCGACAGCAAGCATATGTTTCAGTGTGGCCATGGATTATTCCCCCGAGTTTGGCCTTCTGATTCTTGCTGAGGGTTTTAGCGGATCACAGTGTGTGGTTGGCCAAAAAGAGATCGTAATGGCCAATTTTCGTGCCGCGTATCAAGCCCTGCGTGGCAACGCGATAATGACTCGCAACCCGCCAAGGGGGCTGTCTTGCAGTGTCAACTCCCCGCCCCAGACTTCGACGATGTCCCGCACGATGCCCAATCCCAGGCCATGCCCATCGACCTGCTCATCCAGCCGGGTACCGCGTTCGAGCACTTGCTGGCGATCAGACTCAGGAATACCCGGCCCATCGTCTTCAATAACCAGCAGATAGCGTTCGGCCTGCTCTTCGATAGTCAACTGCACTTCGCTGTCAGCCCATTTGCAGGCGTTATCCAGCAGGTTGCCGAGCAGTTCGAGCAGGTCTTCCCGGTCCCAGGGCAACAACAGACCGGGCGGCACACGCTGGCTGAGTTCCAGGCCTTCGCCATGGATCATGCCCAGCGTCGAAAGCAACCCGGGCAGCTCGGCATCACAATCGAATTGCGCACCGGGCAAGGCATCGCCAGCCAGCCGGGCACGGTTGAGTTCACGACTCAGACGCTGCTGGATCTGTTGCAATTGCTCGCGCAGTTGTACGCGGACCTGCGGTGCGTCCTTCAGTTGTTCGCTGGACGCCAGGCTCAGCAGCACCGCCAACGGCGTCTTCAGCGCGTGCCCGAGGTTGCCCAGGGCATTGCGTGAGCGGCGCAGGCTGTCTTCGGTGTGAGCCAGCAGGTGGTTGATCTGTGCGACCAGCGGCTCAAGTTCGCTAGGCACCTGGGTGTCTAGCTGTGAGCGCTTGCCTTGTTGCAACTGCGCGATCTGTCCGCGCACGCGCTCAAGCGGGCGCAATGAGCGGGTGACAGTGATGCGTTGCAGTACCAGTACCAGTATCAGGGCGACCAGGCCCAGGCCCAGGCCGATCTGCTGCATACGGCGAAACTGATCGCGCACCGGGGTGTAATCCTGGGCGACACTGATCGAAATTGGCTGGCCAAAACGCCGGTAATCGCTGCGCAGCACCAGCAACTGCTGGTTCTCCGGGCCGAGCTGCAGATCGGTGTGCAGACCGCTGCTGGCCGGTGCAGACATATCCAGGTCCCAAAGCGACCGGGAACGCCAGCTGCCACCGTCGAAATCGATGCGGAAGTAATAGCCGGAGAACGGCCGCTGGTAGGCCGAGGAAAGTCGCCGCTCATCCAGCTCCAGGCCCGACTGCCCGCGCACCAGTGCAATCAGCAGGTTTTCGCTTTCCTTGCGCAAACCTGTCTCCAGGTAGCGCTGCAAGCCCACTTCGAACAACCACAGACTCAGTTGTGCCAGGGCCAGACCTACCAGCACCAGTACCGCAATCAGGCCAAGACTCAAACGTGCCTGGATCGACTTCACTCGGCACTCCCGGCATAGCGGTAACCTTGCCCGCGACGCGTCTCGATGACGCTGCGGCCGAGCTTGCGGCGCAGGTGATTGACGTGGACTTCCAGCACATTGGAGTCGCGCTCGGTCTCACCGTCATAGAGATGTTCAGCCAGATGACTTTTCGACAGAATCTGCTGCGGGTGCAACATGAAGTAGCGCAACAGGCGAAACTCTGCAGCGGTGAGCTGGATATCGACGCCGTCACGGGTCACGCACTGGCGCCCTTCATCCAGCTGCAGACCGGCCGCCTCAAGGGTTGGCTGATTGGCCAGGCCGCGGGCGCGACGCAACAACGACTGCACGCGCAACATCAGCTCTTCCGGGTGGAAGGGCTTGCTCAGGTAGTCGTCGGCGCCGGCCTTCAGCCCCTCGATACGCTCCGCCCAGGAGCTGCGCGCAGTCAGAATCAGCACGGGTGTGGCCAAGCCACTGGCGCGCCACTGGGCCAGTACTTCAAGCCCTGATAACCCGGGCAAGCCAAGGTCGAGGATGATCAGGTCATAGGGTTCGCTGCTGCCCTGATAGACCGCGTCACGGCCATCAGCCAGCCAGTCGAGCGCATAGCCCTGGCGCTGCAAGCCTTGGGTCAGTTCATCCGCCAGCGGGACGTTGTCTTCGACCAGTAACAGGCGCATCAGTCATCTTCCTCGTCTTTGAGCAACGCTCCATTGGATGCATCGAGTTTGATCTCGCGCACTACGCCTTCGGGGGTCAGCAATTCGACTTCGTACTCGTAGCGGCCGTGCTTATGCTCCAGCTCCGCCTCCAGCAACTTCGCCCCGGGATAGCGTCCCAAGGCGTCATTGAGCAACTGCTCCAACGGCAGGATTACGCCCTGCTGTCGTAACTGCAGGGCTTCGTCCTGATCGAGGTCACGGGCCGATGCCAGCGAACAAAGTGCCAACAGCGCAACGAGAACGGTCTGTGCTGTTCGCGTGCAAACGCTCATTATTTGTCCTGGACGTCCTTGAGGATTTCACCGGTCTTGGCGTCCAGGTCCACGTCCCATTCGACGTTCTGGGCATCGCGCAGGTCGATCTTGTAGACAAGGCGGCCGTAGACATCTTCAAGCTCGGACTCTTTGATCGTGGCGCCTGGATGCTTTACCAGCGCTTTGGTATTCAAGTCATCCAGAGACAGGATGGTCTTGTCCTGAACCAGCTTGGTGACTTCATGCATAGGGATGTCTTTGGCCAGTGCGACATTGGCGCCCAGGGCAAGTGCAGCGGTCACGAACAGGGCAGTCAAAGTTTTCATGGTGTCTCTCCGTTGAGATCAATAAGGTTTCTACGGGGCCTAGATTAACCAACCGAACTTAATTGAAGCTGAAAACAACTGGCGACATGATAGCGCACCCCTGCCCCACAACTGGACCGCTGTTCTTTATAATTGCCGGCTCCAGACAGCGAGGCCCGTATGAGCGCAATCCATATAAAGTACCCGGCCCTGACGCTCAAGGCCGGTAGTCGTGCCTTGCAGCGCATCCGCGAACGTGGATTACAGGCTGCCGATGTGGGTGTACTACCGGGCGCCGCAGGTGGCCCCAAGGCCCTTGGTATA
>JBOICD010000445.1:0-3364 GCA_050739855.1 Pseudomonas sp. | reverse complement strand
TTCGCGAAGTCTCTCGTCTGACAGGCATCAATCCGGTCACCTTGCGCGCTTGGGAGCGTCGCTATGGGCTAATTCAGCCCACGCGCACCGAAAGTGGGCACCGGCTCTATTCTCAAGCCGATATCGATGAGGTCCGCAACATCCTCGGCTGGATCGAGCGTGGTGTGGCGGTCAGCAAGGTCGGCAAGATTCTCGCCCGCA
Organism: Pseudomonas sp.; assembly: GCA_050739855.1. Taxonomy (GTDB): domain Bacteria; phylum Pseudomonadota; class Gammaproteobacteria; order Pseudomonadales; family Pseudomonadaceae; genus Aquipseudomonas. The sequence goes on along the minus strand of JBOICD010000445.1, from coordinate 3,163 downwards.
GCCAGAGCCTCAAACCGCAAGCCGAACCTGTGCACAGCCAGGCGTCCCAGGACGACTTCAAACAATGGCAGCTGCAGTTGCGCCAGGTGGTAAGAGCGTTCGATCAGCGGCGCCTGGAGCAGGTCTACGGCCAGGTGTTCAGCAGTTATCCACTGGTGGTGGCATTCCAGGACATCCTCTTGCCGGTCTGGCAGGAATTGCGCTGCACCCAGGACGCCTTCGGCCATCTCAGCGAATGGCTGTTTCTCGATGGGTTCCTGCGCGGACGGGTGTTGCAGCGTTTGCAGCTGTCTGCTGACCAGCAGGAGGTCAGGGTGGTGCTCGCGGCGATTCCCGGGCATTGCCGCGAGCTGGAGTTGCTGGTGACGGCCTTGTTGCTGGGCACCAGTGAAATCGGCGTGACGGTATTGGGGTTGGGCCAGCCTGTGGAAGAACTCAGCCTGGTCTGTGAGCGCATGAACCCGCATGCCCTGGTGCTGTTCTCCAATCATCCACCGGCGCAGGATCTGCCCAAGCGCCTGGCCCGTCTGGCCTTGGCACTGGAGTGCCCGTTGCTGCTGGCGGGTGAGGCTGCGGACCTGGCCCAGGACAGCCTGATCGGCTCGCAAGTCGCGTGCCTGGGCAGCGAAGGGCGTTTGATGCGTCGGCGTTTGCAACAGTATCTGGCCGGTCACCTGGACAGCTGAGGGTGCAACTCCGGATGGGCCTGGCGATGGGCCTGGAGGATGTACTCGCGTAGCCGTTCGATCTCCGAGTGCTTGCTCTCACTCAGGTTATAGGCGGCCAGACTCTTGCCGGTACGCCGCTGCAGGACGCCGTGCAAGGCGATGGGCGCGCAATTGTCGGGGGCGAACCAGAGGTCGAAAGCGCTCGGCGGTTTGGGCTGGTCACGGAACTCCACCAACACACCCTTGAACGAAATTTCCCGTACCCACAGGCCGGTACTCAGGCCCAGCTCGTCTTCCAGCGCCACCGGCGACTCCAGGGTCAGGCGCCATGGACGTACCATCGGGCCTTCTTCATAGATGTGCGGTGCACCCAGTTGCAGCTGCAGGGAATGGAACTCGTCCTCGACCAGGTGCAGGGGAAAGGTCATCTGATGGTTGTCGAATTGCGCCTGCAAGGTGACCTGCTCCTGGGCGATCAGCCGGGTCAGCAGGTCCTTGATTTCGTTGCCGCCATTGACCATCAGGCGCGACACCGACTCAGCCGCGGAGGGCTGTGACGTGTGATGCATGGACCTGATGAAGTCCAGCTCGTCCTGGGTCAGGAGGGCATTTGCGTGCATGGTCGAACTCGAAAATGTCAGTTGTGAATGCAATTCTTCACCGTCATGGACAGCCAAACGGCAGTTTTGTTTTTACCGTTCGTCGCCTTCCAGTTCGGCAATGCGTGCCCGCGCCTGTGCCAGTTCGCGTTCCAGTTCGAGCACCCGCTGTTCGGCCTCGACCTGACGGCTGACATCTTTCTGGATACCGATGAAATACTTGCGCTGGTCGGCTTCGTTGAGCAGCGGAGTGATCGACAGCTCGTTCCAGAACGCACTGCCGTCCTTGCGGTAGTTGCGCAGAATTTCCCGGCTCGGTAGACCGCTCTTGATCGCTTCACGGATCAACGCGCGCGAGGCCTGGTCACGGTCGTCGTTCTGCAGGAAACGGCAGTCGCGGTAGAGGATGTCGTTGGCGTCATAACCGGTCAGGCGCTCGAATGCCGGGTTCACATAGAGCAGGATGGTATCGTCGTCACCTTCCTGTTCGGCGACCACGATGCCGTCGTTGGAGGCATCAATCATGCGTTGCAGCAAGGTGGCGTTGATCATCGGCGAGGTCCGCAAGGTAGTGGTTCGGGCACGGAGGCTGATTCTAGATGATTGGTTCGGCGCTCACATCTGGAGAATAAGGCCTTTTGCCAGTGTCCAATGTTAGTATCCTAGGTTTTTACTCAGTTACGGAACCCAGTATGAAAGTCGCCATCCTTTCCGGTTCGGTCTACGGTACCGCCGAAGAAGTCGCACGGCATGCCGAATCGCTGCTCAAGGCCGCAGGATTCGAGGCCTGGCACGCCGCCCGCGCCACTTTGCAAGACCTCCAGGGCTTTGCCCCCGAAGCCTTCCTGGCAGTCACCTCGACTACCGGCATGGGTGAGTTGCCGGATAATCTGATACCGCTGTTCAGCGAAATTCGCGATGTGCTGCCCGCTGCCTGGCGTGGTCTTCCCGGTGCCGTGATCGGTCTGGGCGACTCCAGCTACGGCGACACCTTCTGTGGCGGCGGTGAGCAGATGCGTGAGTTGTTCGCTGAACTGGGCATCAACGAAGTGCAGCCGATGCTGCGTCTGGATGCCAGCGAAACCGTCACGCCGGAAACCGACGCCGAGCCCTGGCTGGCCGAGCTGATCGGCAAGCTGCGCGGCTGATCACGCTGGCTGCGGTTGCTCGCGCAGCAATTGCAGCCAGGCCTGGGCGGCCCGTGACAAGTAGGCGCCCTGGCGCCAGATGAAGGCGATGTCCCAGCGCAGGTCGGTCGGTTCGCTCAGGGTCAGGCGCACCACACCGGGGCGTTCCAGGCCCCGCGCCACCACGCTGGGCAGCAGGACAACGCCCTGGCCTGCGGCGACCAGGGCGGCGAGGAAGTCGGCCTGGCCGCTACGTCCGCCTTCCCTGGGGGTAAACCCCAACTGCTGGCAAGCGCTGAGCAGTCGATCATTGAGTACGAAGCTGCGCTGATAGAGCAGGAACGGCGTATCGGCCAACTGCGCCAGGCTGACCTGACCGGCCCCGGCCAGGGGATGATCGATGGGCAGCAGGGCATCGAGCGCTTCATTGCAGAACGGCTGGAACGCGAACGCCGGATCGTTCGGGGTCAGGCTGCCGCCCAGCTCCAGTTCGCCACTCAGTACCGCCTGCTCGACACTCCGGCTGCCGCCTTCAAGCAAGTGGATAGTGATGTTCGGGTAACGTCGACGGTACTCGGCGAACAACCGGGCAAACAGCGCGTCGCTGCCCAGCAACGGCAGGCCCAGGCGCAGTTCGCCGCGCTCCAGCTGGCTCAGGTCATCGAGTTCGTTCTGCAATTCTTGGCGCAGGCGCAGCATGGCTTCGCCGCGTTCCAGGACAATCTTGCCGGCGGCGGTCAGGTGCAACTGTGAGCCTTGACGTTCAAGC
>JBOICD010000444.1:0-3371 GCA_050739855.1 Pseudomonas sp. | reverse complement strand
GCCCGGTACTGTGCTGCTCGAACTGCTGTACGTCAGCGAAGTGGTCGCTCCGCGCGCCCTGCAACTGGGCCGTTACCTGCCACCGGCGGCACTGCGCTGCCTGCTCGACACCAACGGCAACGACCTGGCCTCGCGCGTGTCGTTCGAAACCCTCAACGACCAGCTCGAGAGCGTGCCAAAGGCCAGCGCCAACAAGTTCATCCAGGCCCAGCGCGATGTGCTGACGCCACGGATCAACAGTGGTGAAACCAAGATCATGCCGCGTCACGCCGAACGTGTTGCCGAAGCCCAGCGTCGCCTGGCGGCGGAAACCGACGAAGAGCTGGCACGCCTGACCGCGTTGCAAGCGGTCAACCCAAGCGTGCGCGACAGCGAGATCGAAGCGGTGCGCAAGCAACGTGAGCAAGGCCTGGCGATGCTGGAAAAAGCCGCGCTGCGCCTGGAAGCGATCCGGGTGTTGGTCGCTGGGTAACCCGATCGCGGGACAAGCCCGCTCCCACAGTGATTGTTGTAGTCCTGGTGGGAGCGGGCTTGCCCCGCGATGCTTTAGAACCCCCCGCTATTACCCCAATACCCAAATCGTAGCAGTCAAAGTGCCATTAATCCGGATGGGTTAATGCTCTCTTTCTATACTCCTGCAGAACAGTCTCCAGACAGGCTTTTGGGGGACGAGTGAAAACTCGACAAAGAGGCAGACTATGGAGTGGCTGGGGCTACAGATGCTCGCCGATCTTCCGGCAAGCGGACAGATCATTCTCGAGTGCAAGTACAACCCTTACCTGGTCGTACTTGCCTTTCTGGTCGCTGGCGCAGGCAGCTTCGCCACCTTGAGCATGGCCGAACGCCTGAACCATGTGGAGCAGCCCGCTGCCCAGCGCCAGTGGCGTCTGCTCGGCGCCTGCTGTCTGGCCGGTGGTGTCTGGGCCCTGCATTTCATCAGCATGCTGGCCTTCCAGGCGCCCATAGAGGTCCACTACGACTTCGCCCTGACCGGCGTGTCGTTGATCGTCATGCTGTTCGCCGGCTGGCTGGCGATGAACACCCTGGGCCGCAGTGACCTGCGTGCCCGCCATTTCCTCCAGGCTGCCGCCTGCATCGGTCTGGGTATCGCTGCGATGCATTACATCGGCATGTCCGCGATGCGCTCCAACGCCGAACAATTCTATCGTCCGGACATGTTCGCCGCCTCGATTGCAGTTGCCATCATCACCAGCCTGCTGGCCTTGTTGCTGGCCCGCTACTTTCGCTATGGCAGCGGCACACTTCATCAGTTGCTCAAATACGCGGCCAGCCTGTTGATGGCGGGAGGCATTTTTGCCACCCACTTCACCGGCATGGCGGGCATGACCTTGATCATCCCCAGCGACGCGGTCGTGGTCCTGCCAGGTGCCGACAACAATCTGCAACTGGGCCTGACCATCGCCTTCATCACCCTGCTGGTCAGCGCCAGCAGTATCAGTGCCGCCCTCTCCGACCAGAAGCTGCAAAGCAAGGAGCACGACCTGCGCCGGGTCAATGTCCTGCTCAGCCAGCTGGATCAGGCGCGGGTGTCGTTGCAGCAGGCCGCTCATTACGACGCCCTGACCAACCTGATCAACCGCCGCGGCTTCAATCAGGTGTTTGCCGAACGCCTGGTCGAACAGACCGCCAATGAAGGCATGCTGGCGGTGATGTTCCTCGATATCGACCATTTCAAACGGATCAACGACAGCCTTGGTCACGATGCCGGCGATGAACTGCTCAAAGTCATTGCCGGTTACATCAAGGCAGCGACCCGCAGCCAGGACGTGGTGGCCCGCTTTGGTGGTGACGAGTTCTGCATCCTGATCGCCTTGAACAGCCGCGAAGAAGCGCGGCACCTCGCTCAACGTATCATGCACAAGATGAAAGAGCCGATCGACCTGACCGGACGGCGCATGGTCATGACGACCAGCATTGGTATCAGCATCTTCCCCGACGACGGCCGCAGCTGTGATGAACTGCTCAAGAATGCCGACCTGGCGCTGTATCAGTCCAAAGGCTGTGGACGTAACAGCCTGAATTTCTTCAACAGCAGCCTCAAGACCCGCGCCACGCTGGAGCTGCAACTGGAAGAAGAGCTGCGCATCGCCCTGCTTGAAGAGCGAGGCCTGCGTATTCACTACCAGCCGATTTTCGACCTGCACACCGGTCAGGTGGCCAAGCTTGAAGCCCTGGTGCGCTGGCAACATCCGCAGCACGGCTTGCTCAGCCCGGACCGCTTCATCGGCATCGCCGAAGCCAACGGCCTGATTGCCGACCTTGATCTGTGGGTGCTACGCCATGCCTGTGAAGACCTGGCGCAACTCAATCGTCATGGTTATGGCAGATTGAAGGTCACGGTCAATTGCTCGGCGTTGACCCTCGGCCGTGAAACACTGGTCAGGGAGGTTGAAGACGCCCTGCAGCGGGCAGGGCTTTCAGCCCGTCAGCTGGAACTGGAAGTCACCGAAAACGCGCTGATGGGCAACATTCACAGCACCATCGCCCTGCTCAAGGATATTCGCGCTCTCGGCGTCTCGCTGTCGATCGATGACTTCGGCACTGGCTACTCATCATTGGCTTACCTCAAGCGTCTGCCGCTGGACACCCTGAAGATCGATCGTTCCTTCATTCAGGATGTGCCACGCTGCCGACCGGACATGGAGATAGTCCAGGCAATCATCGTCATGGCCCACACCCTGCACCTGCAGGTGATCACCGAAGGCGTGGAAACCATGGAGCAATACCAGTTCCTCGCCCAGCAGGGTTGCAATTTCGTCCAGGGTTATCTGCTCAGCCGCCCCGTCCCCCTCGGTGAGTTGCGCGCCATTCTCAGTCAACTTAACCAACGAGACGAATCGTCGCTGGCCTGCTTCAATCCTTACGCCGGTACAGATCAATCAATGTCGCCGGATCTTTTTGCAGATAGCCCTGACTTCCGTGCAAGCGCATCAGCTGTGCGGCCAGGCCACTGAGCGGCGTTGCCGAGCCCTGTTCGCGCGAGAATTTCACTGCTGTATCCAGATCCTTGAGCAAGGTTCGCACATGCCATTTGACCGGCTCGAAGCAGCTCTGCGCCATTTGCGGTGCCAGAATCTGCAACGGCCTGGAATCGGCAAAGCCACCGGCCAGGGCGTCGGCGATCAGACTGGCATCGACACCGGACTGCTCGGCGAGCGCCACCACTTCGGCAATCACCAAGGCATTGCAGGCCACGATCATCTGGTTGCAGGCCTTGGTCACCTGACCTGCCCCCACCGGCCCCATATGGGTGACCCGTTGGCCCAGGGTCAACAGCACCGGGCGTACGCGTTCAAGGTCTGCCGCATCTCCGCCGACCATGATCGCCAGACTGCCGGCCTCGGCCCCTG
>JBOICD010000443.1:0-3381 GCA_050739855.1 Pseudomonas sp. | reverse complement strand
GGCGACCACCAGGCCATCGGCAACGGCCATGGCAATCACGTCGGTCAGGTAGTACTCACCCTGGGCGTTGTTGTTCGACAGGCGCCCCAGCCACTCGGCCAGGCGTACACCCGGTACCGCCAGAATACCGGTGTTGCCTTCCTTGATGGCTTTTTGCGCGTCGCTGGCATCCTTGTGCTCAACGATCGCCGCCACCTGACCCTGGGCATCACGGACAATGCGACCGTAACCCGTTGGGTCATCGAGATTGACCGTCAACAGGCCCAGTTGTTCAGGGGTGACCTTGGTCAGCAAGCGCTTGAGGGTATCGACTTCGATCAACGGCACATCGCCGTAGAGGATCAGCACTGTGTCGGCCGTCAGGGCCGGCAAGGCTTGTGCTACCGCATGGCCAGTACCCAGCTGTTGATCTTGCAGAACAAAATTCAGGTCGTCAGCCGCCAGACGCTCACGCACCCGCTCAGCGCCGTGCCCGATCACTACGTGAATGCCTTGCGGCTGTAGCTGACGGGCGCTGTGGATAACATGGCCAAGCATGGAGTCGCCAGCGACCGGGTGCAGTACCTTGGGCAGCGCAGAGCGCATCCGGGTACCTTGGCCTGCGGCGAGGATAACGATATCGAGAGACATTGACGGGCTACCAATCCTGGGTGGTCAGTGAGGTGACCAGAATATAAAACGCAGAAAAAGAAAAAGGGTAGCCGAGGCTACCCTTTAACTCAATCGCAGCAGCAGTGATCGGCCTGGGCCGATTACTTGCCTTTGCGCATTTGCTGGACGGTACGCAGCTGAGCTGCGGCCTCGGCCAGACGTGCAGCGGCGGCACCGTAGTCGAAATCCGCGCTTTTTACATGCAGGGCGTTCTCAGCAGCCTTGAGGGCTTCCTGAGCCTGAGCTTCGTCCAGGTCGGCAGCACGTTGCACGGTATCGGCAAGCACCTTGACCATGTTCGGCTGGACCTCGAGGAAACCACCAGAGATGTAGAACACCTCTTGGGCGCCACCCTGCTTGGTCAGCGTGATCGGACCTGGCTTCAGATTAGTGATCAGCGGCGCGTGGCCTGGAGCGATACCAAGATCACCCAGGTTACCGTGCGCAACCACCATCTCGACCAGACCGGAGAAAATCTCTCCTTCCGCGCTGACGATATCGCAATGGACTGTCATAGCCATCTGCTTGCCTCAACCTGATTAGCGCCCCTTGCGGGGCGCCGGGATTACAGTTTCTTGGCTTTCTCGACCGCTTCTTCGATGCCGCCGACCATGTAGAACGCTTGTTCTGGCAAGTGGTCGTAGTCACCTTTGAGGATGCCGCTGAAGCCAGCAATGGTGTCTTTCAGGGAAACGTATTTACCTGGAGAACCAGTGAAGACTTCTGCCACGAAGAACGGCTGGGACAGGAAGCGCTGGATCTTACGAGCACGGGATACCAGCTGCTTGTCGGATTCGGACAGTTCGTCCATACCCAGGATCGCAATGATGTCCTTCAGCTCTTTGTAGCGCTGCAGCACGTACTGGACGCCGCGAGCGGTGTCGTAGTGCTCGTTGCCGATGACGTTCGGGTCCAGCTGGCGCGAAGTCGAGTCCAGTGGATCGACCGCTGGGTAGATACCCAGGGAGGCGATGTCACGGGACAGTACGACGGTGGCGTCCAAGTGGGCGAAGGTGGTCGCTGGCGACGGGTCGGTCAGGTCGTCCGCAGGTACGTATACGGCCTGGATCGAGGTGATCGAACCTTCCTTGGTCGAAGTGATACGCTCTTGCAGAACGCCCATCTCTTCAGCCAGGGTCGGCTGGTAACCTACTGCCGAAGGCATACGGCCCAGCAGTGCGGATACTTCGGTACCGGCCAGGGTGTAACGATAGATGTTGTCGACGAACAGCAGAACGTCGTTACCTTCGTCACGGAACTTCTCAGCCATGGTCAGGCCGGTCAGCGCTACGCGCAGACGGTTTCCTGGTGGCTCGTTCATTTGGCCGTATACCAGAGCAACCTTGTCCAGTACGTTGGAATCCTTCATCTCGTGGTAGAAGTCGTTACCCTCACGAGTACGCTCACCCACACCGGCGAACACGGAATAACCGCTGTGCTCGATGGCGATGTTACGGATCAGTTCCATCATGTTTACGGTTTTGCCTACACCGGCACCACCGAACAGACCAACCTTACCACCCTTGGCGAACGGGCAAACCAGGTCGATAACCTTGATGCCGGTTTCCAGCAGGTCGTTGCCGCCTGCCTGGTCAGCGAACGAAGGCGCTTGGCGGTGAATACCCCAACGCTCTTCTTCACCGATCGGGCCAGCTTCGTCGATCGGGTTACCGAGGACGTCCATGATACGGCCCAGGGTCGCTTTACCGACCGGTACCGAGATAGGAGCCTTGGTGTCGACAACGTCCAGACCGCGCTTCAAGCCTTCGGTCGAACCCATCGCAATGGAACGCACTACGCCGTCGCCCAGCTGCTGCTGAACTTCCAGAGTAGTTTCCGCGCCTTGTACTTTCAGCGCGCTATAGACATTCGGAACGCTGTCACGTGGAAATTCCACGTCGATGACGGCGCCGATGATTTGAACGATACGTCCGCTACTCATAGCTGGATCCTCTGAATATTTGAACCGTTAAACCGCGGCAGCGCCGCCGACGATTTCCGAGATCTCTTGGGTGATCGCAGCCTGACGCGCCTTGTTGTAGATCAGCTGCAATTCGCTGATCAGGTCACCGGCGTTGTCGGTGGCGTTCTTCATCGCGATCATCCGGGCAGCTTGTTCAGCCGCGTTGTTCTCGACCACCGCCTGGTAGACCTGCGACTCCACGTAACGCACCATCAGGCCGTCCAGCAGCTCTTTGGCGTCAGGTTCGTAGAGGTAGTCCCAGTGGTGCTTGAGTTCTTGATCCGGGGTTGCAACCAACGGAATCAACTGCTCGACCGTTGGCGTTTGCGTCATGGTATTGATGAACTTGTTCGATACCACGGACAGACGATCGATACGACCGTCCAGGTAAGCGTCCAGCATGACCTTGACGCTGCCGATCAGATCGTTGATCGACGGCTCTTCGCCCAGGTGGCTGATCGCTGCAACGACGTTACCGCCGAAGCTGCGGAAAAACGCCGCACCCTTGCTGCCGACCACGCAAAGATCGATCTCGATCCCTTGCTCGCGGTTGACCGCCATGTCCTTGACCAGGGCCTTGAACAGGTTGGTGTTCAAGCCACCGCACAGACCACGGTCACTGCTCACCACGACATAACCGCCGCGCTTTACAGGGCGGTCGATCATGAACGGGTGGCGGTATTCCGGGTTGGCGTTGGCCAGATGACCAATAACCTGGCGGATACGCTCCGCATAAGGACGGCTAGCAGCCATGCGCATTTGAGCCT
>JBOICD010000442.1:0-3384 GCA_050739855.1 Pseudomonas sp. | reverse complement strand
CCGTAGTACAGGGTCGGCGTGCCGGGCATCGACAGCAGCAGACTGCTGAGCAACTCCACCCGCCGCCGGTCACGTTGCATCAGCGGCGCCAGGCGCCGGCGAATACCCAGGTTGATCCGTGCCCGGCGGTCTTCGGCATAGTAGTTCCACAGGTAGTCGCGCTCGCGGTCGGTGACCATCTCCAGGGTCAGTTCATCGTGGTTGCGCAGGAAGATCGCCCATTGGCAGTTGGCCGGGATCTCCGGGGTCTGACGCAGGATGTCGGTGATCGGAAAGCGGTCTTCCTGGGCCACGGCCATGTACATGCGCGGCATCAGCGGGAAGTGAAAGGCCATATGGCACTCGTCGCCCTGCCCTTCGCCGAAATACAGCTGGGTGTCTTCCGGCCACTGGTTGGCCTCGGCCAGGAGCATGCGGTCGGGGTAGTTGGCGTCGATCTCGGCGCGAATCTGCTTGAGCACCTGATGGGTCTCGGGCAGGTTTTCGTTGTTGGTGCCATCGCGTTCGATCAGGTACGGGATGGCATCCAGGCGCAGGCCGTCGATCCCCAGGTCGAGCCAGTAGCGCATTACCCCGATCACCGCTATGAGCACCTGCGGGTTGTCGAAATTGAGGTCTGGCTGGTGCGAATAGAAACGGTGCCAGAAGTACTGGCCGGCCACCGGGTCCCAGGTCCAGTTGGACTTTTCCGTGTCGAGAAAGATGATCCGCGTGCCGTCGTACTTCTGGTCTGTGTCGGACCACACGTAGAAATCCCGGGCCTTGCTGCCGGGCCTGGCGTGCCGGGCCTTCTGGAACCACGGATGCTGGTCCGAGGTGTGGTTGATGACCAGTTCGGTGATCACCCGCAGGCCGCGTTTGTGCGCCTCGGCGATAAAGCGCTTCACATCGGCCAGGGTGCCGTAGTCCGGGTGCACCGCCTTGTACTCGGCAATGTCGTAGCCATCGTCACGCCGTGGCGAGGGGTAGAACGGCAACAGCCAGAGGGTGTTGACCCCAAGTTCGGCGATGTAGTCGAGCTTGGTGATCAGGCCGGGAAAATCACCGATGCCGTCGTTGTTCGAATCGAAGAAGGATTTGACGTGCACCTGGTAGATGATCGCGTCCTTGTACCACAGCGGGTCGTCGATGAAGGCTGCCGGGCGGCTTCGCTTGGCCATGTTCGACTCCTTTCTAGAGGGCTTTTTCGATACGCCAGACAGCAAACGGCAGGTGCCAGGGCTCGATGCGCATCCATTGGCTCTTGCCGTGCCAGGTCCAGCGGTGGCCGGTCATCAGGTCTTCACCAAAGGTGTCGGCGTTGTCATCCAGGCCCAGCTCCCACAGCGGCAATTCGAAATGCGCCTCCTGGGCGTTGTGCGGGTCGAGGCTGACGGCAATCAGGATGAAATTGTCGCGTGCGGCGGTGCGCTTGCCGAAGTACAGGATGTTGTCGTTCCAGGCGTTGTAGAAGGCCACGCCCAGGTGCGTCTGCAGCGCCGGGTTCTGGCGGCGGATACGGTTGAGCTGGGCAATCTCGGCGATGATGTTGCCTGGCTGGCTGAAGTCCCGCGGGCGGATCTGGTACTTCTCCGAATCCAGGTACTCCTCCTTGCCTGGGATCGGCGTGGCCTCGCACAGTTCGAAGCCCGAATACATGCCCCATAACCCCGAGCCCATGGTCGCCAGGGCGGCGCGGATCAGAAAACCGGCGCGGCCGGATTCATGCAGGAAAAACGGATTGATGTCAGGGGTGTTGACGAAGAAGTTCGGCCGGTAGCAGTAGCACCACGGCGGCTGGTTGAGTTCTTCGAAGTAGCTTTGCAGTTCGGCCTTGGTGTTGCGCCAGGTGAAATAGCTGTAGCTCTGGGAGTAACCGACCTTGCCCAGGCGCGCCATCATTGCAGGTTTGGTAAAGGCCTCGGCGAGGAAAATCACCTCGGGGTGCTGGCTGCGGATGTTGGCGATCATCCAGTGCCAGAACGGCAGCGGCTTGGTGTGCGGGTTGTCGACCCGGAACATCTTCACCCCTTCCTGCACCCAGCCCAGCACGACATCGCGCAGGGCCAGCCATAACGACGGCACGGCTTCTGCGGCATAGAAGTCGACACTGACAATGTCCTGGTACTTTTTCGGCGGGTTTTCCGCATAGCGAATGCTGCCGTCCGGACGCCAGGAGAACCACCCCGGATGCGCCTTGAGCCAGGGGTGGTCCTGGGAGCACTGGATGGCAAAGTCCAGGGCTATTTCCAGGCCGTGCTCGGCAGCGGCGGCGACCAGGCGGCGAAAATCCTCGCGACTGCCCAGCTGCGGATGGATCGCCTCATGCCCACCCTCTTCGCTGCCGATCGCATAAGGGCTGCCCGGGTCATCCGGCTCGGCCTCCAGGGCATTGTTGCGGCCCTTGCGGTAGCGCATGCCGATCGGATGGATCGGCGGGAAATACAGCACGTCAAAGCCCATGTCGCGGAGCATCGGCAAGCGTTCATGGACATCGTTGAAGGTGCCATGGCGTTCGGGATCGTCGGTGATCGAGCGGGGGAACAGCTCATACCAGCTGGCGAACATGGCCTGCTGGCGCTCCACATCCACCGGGTATTCGGGGCTATGGCTCAAACAGGTGCGATGATCGGCCTCGCGCATCAGCACAGCGGTGTCAGCGTGCAGCAGCCGGGCCACCTGCTCTTCGGCTGGCAGGCCCGGCAGCGCCTGGTGCAGTGCCTGCAACTGTTCCCGCAGCGGGCCGTGACTGCGCTGGATATTCTGCTCAAGCAACAGTAAGCCTTCCTGCAGCTCCAGCGGTACAGGCAACCCGGCGTTGAATTTCTTTTCCAGATCGTGGCAATAGGTGGCGAAGGGGTCGATCCAGGCCTCGATGCTGAACAAGTGCCGCCCCTGCTCGCTCACACTGAAGCGCGCCTGCCACAGGTCATTGCCGGCAACGCTCATGGGGACGCAATGCCAGCGCCGGCTGTGGGCCTGGCGCCAGTTGAGCATGACCACCAGGCTGTCATGACCATCGGCATAGACCTTGCTGCTGACCTCGAGCGTCCCGCCGACCACCGCCTTGACCGCAAACAGCCCGCCATCGAGCACCGGCTGGGTGTTCTCGATCACGATGCGCGGTGCCAGCAGCGCCTGGGACAGGCTGATGGCCTGCTCGGGTTGATCGTTTGCCGGGGCTACGCGGTCGGTTTCGAAGGGCTCATCGCGGGTCATCGAACGTTGCTCCGTTACGAAGTGGCGGTAAGAGTTCAGAGCCGATCGGGGGCGTGGGGTTCAAAAAAAATGAGTGCCTGCATCCAGGTCCCCATTGCGGGGTCAGGTCATGACAGCAGAAACGCCCGAGGCGAGCCACCGGTAAAGGTAAAAGCATAGCCTGCTCCCACAGGGGCTGTATCAATC
>JBOICD010000441.1:0-3390 GCA_050739855.1 Pseudomonas sp. | reverse complement strand
GTTCTGTTCCGTGAGCATCCCCATGCCCCAACCGCGTCCTTACAAAGTTGCACTCAACGGCTACGGCCGCATCGGTCGTTGCGTCTTGCGCGCACTCTTTGAACGGGGGGCGAAAGCGGGCTTCGAGATCGTCGCACTGAACGACCTGGCCGATCAGGCCAGTATCGAATACCTGACACGCTTCGACTCCACCCACGGGCGTTTCCCCGGTGAGGTGAAGGTCGATGGCGACTGTCTGCATATCAATGGCGACTGCGTAAAAGTCTTGCGCAGTGCCACCCCGGAAGGCATCGACTGGGCGGCGCTCGACGTCGACCTGGTACTGGAGTGTTCCGGCGCCTACAACACCCGTGCCGACGCCCAGCGTTTCCTCGACGCCGGTGCACCGCGGGTGCTGTTTTCGCAACCGATGGCCAGTGAAGTGGACGTCGATGCGACGATTGTCTACGGCATCAACCAGGATTGCCTGGATGGCAGCGAGCGCCTGGTTTCCAACGCCTCCTGCACCACCAACTGCGGTGTGCCGCTGCTGCGCGTGCTGGACCAGGCTTTTGGCCTTGAGTACGTGTCGATCACCACGATCCACTCGGCGATGAACGATCAGCCGGTTATCGATGCCTATCACCACGAAGACCTGCGCCGTACCCGTTCGGCGTTCCAGTCGGTGATTCCGGTGTCCACCGGGCTTGCCCGCGGTATCGAGCGCCTGCTGCCGGAACTTGCCGGGCGAATTCAGGCCAAAGCCGTACGCGTGCCGACCGTCAACGTGTCGTGCCTGGACATCACCCTGCAGACCGCCCGCGACACCAGCGCGGCCGAGGTCAACCAGGTGTTGCGTAACGCGGCCCTGAGCGGACCGCTCAAGGGCTTGCTGGCCTACACTGAACTGCCGCACGCCAGTTGTGATTTCAACCATGACCCCCATTCGGCGATTGTCGATGCCAGTCAGACCCGCGTTTCCGGCCCCCGGCTGGTCAACCTGCTGGCCTGGTTCGACAACGAATGGGGGTTTGCCAACCGTATGCTCGACGTTGCCGATCATTTTCTGCACGTCGTCAATCAAACCCGCTCCACTTGTAAACAGCCCTGAAGGACTGCATTCATGACCGTGTTGAAGATGACCGACCTCGATCTGCAAGGTAAGCGCGTACTGATCCGCGAAGACCTCAACGTGCCTGTGAAGGACGGTGTGGTTGCCAGCGATGCGCGTATCCTGGCTTCGCTGCCGACCATCAAGCTGGCGCTGGAAAAAGGCGCGGCCGTGATGGTCTGCTCGCACCTGGGCCGCCCGAGCGAAGGCGAGTTCTCGGCCGAGAACAGCCTCAAGCCGGTTGCCGACTACCTGAGCAAGGCCCTGGGCCGCGAAGTACCGCTGGTTGCCGACTACCTGGACGGTGTCGAGGTCAAGGCCGGCGATATCGTGCTGTTCGAGAACGTGCGCTTCAACAAGGGCGAAAAGAAGAACGCCGACGAGCTGGCGCAGAAGTATGCAGCCCTGTGCGATGTGTTCGTGATGGACGCGTTCGGTACTGCTCACCGCGCTGAAGGCTCGACCCACGGCGTCGCCAAGTTCGCCAAGGTCGCTGCCGCAGGCCCGCTGCTGGCTGCCGAACTGGACGCCCTGGGCAAGGCCCTGAAAGCCCCGGCCAAGCCGATGGCGGCCATTGTTGCCGGCTCCAAGGTGTCGACCAAGCTCGATGTCCTGAACAGCCTGAGCCAGATCTGCGACCTGTTGATTGTCGGTGGTGGCATTGCCAACACCTTCCTGGCTGCTGCCGGCCACCCGGTTGGCAAGTCGCTGTACGAGCCGGACCTGATCGACACCGCCAAGGCCATCGCCGCCAAGGTCAATGTGCCGCTGCCGGTGGACGTGGTGGTTGCCAAGGAATTCGCCGAAAGCGCCGCTGCCACCGTGAAACTGGTTGCTGACGTTGCCGAAGACGACATGATCCTCGACATCGGCCCGCAAACCGCGGCCAACTTCGCCGAGCTGCTGAAGTCGTCGAAGACCATCCTGTGGAACGGCCCGGTAGGCGTGTTCGAGTTCGATCAGTTCGGTAACGGCACCAAGGTACTGGCCAAGGCCATCGCCGACAGCGCCGCGTTCTCCATCGCCGGTGGTGGCGATACCTTGGCTGCCATCGACAAATATGGCGTTGCCGAGCAAATCTCCTACATTTCTACCGGTGGCGGTGCATTCCTCGAGTTCGTCGAGGGCAAGGTCCTGCCGGCGGTGGAAGTACTGGAACAACGGGCCAAGGTCTGATCCGCTCAGCGCCTGGCAAGGGGAGCAAGCTGATGCTCAAGCGATTGCCTGTGTTTGTCCTGGTCGGGATGCTGGGCGCTTGCTCCAGCACCCCGGAGCCTTCGGCTGATAAGCCGGGCGCGCCGAAAGGCGGCTGCTATCAGTCGCAATGGCAGGCGGAAACCGTCCCGGTGATCAATAAGCGTCTCGGCCCGGATGGCCTGGAAAAATACGACGACGAACACCAGCGCCGGGCTCAGGGTTGCCCTTGATCGGTTGCTGGCAACCTACCGGCCTGTTTGTGGTCTGCTAGAGGATATTGGATGAAAGGTGTCGTGGCCTTGATGGCCCTGGCAGTACTGGGCGGATGCGCAAGCTTCACGTCTTCACCGGCGCCGTCGGACAACTGGACGCGCTGGGTGTGTGACAGCCAGGCCGAAGTGCTCTGGCGCTTTGCCGACAGCAGCCAGCAGAGCGTGGACGTTCGTCTGGGTGGCGGTGACCAGGTTTACCGGCTCAAAGCCGAACCGGGCGCCTCGGGTACGCTGTACAGCGATGGCGTGCTGGCGTTTCACAGCAAGGGTGACGAAGGCCTGGTTTACTGGGTCGCCACCAACGATTTGATAGGGCGGGGCTGCAAGGCGCCGTGACTGGCCGGGCCGCGTGATGGCGGCCCACACTACTTGAATAGCAACCGCCACTGCGGCAGGCTTGCACGATTAAAACGACGCTTGTCGGGAGAGAGATACACAATGGCACTCATTAGCATGCGCCAGATGCTGGACCACGCCGCCGAGTTCGGTTACGGCGTACCAGCTTTCAACGTCAACAACCTCGAGCAGATGCGCGCCATCATGGAAGCTGCCGACAAGACCGACTCCCCGGTGATTGTCCAGGCTTCGGCCGGTGCCCGCAAATACGCTGGCGCGCCGTTCCTGCGCCACCTGATCCTGGCGGCCATCGAAGAATTCCCGCACATCCCGGTGTGCATGCACCAGGACCACGGCACCAGCCCTGATGTCTGCCAGCGCTCGATCCAGCTGGGCTTCAGCTCGGTGATGATGGACGGCTCGCTGGGTGAAGACGGCAAGACCCCGACCGACTACGAATACAACGTCCGTGTCACCCAGCAGACCGTGGCCATG
>JBOICD010000440.1:0-3397 GCA_050739855.1 Pseudomonas sp. | reverse complement strand
GCGAACCGCTGATCAGCTCAGGGTCGCGGCGCTCGGCCGGGGTCATGGAGTTGATGATCGCTTCCATCTGCTTGAACTGCTTTTCGGCTGCGCCCTGGGCATTGCCCATCTGCGCCAGGTTGACCCCGCCAATGCTTGGCAGCTTGTCCATGAGGCCGCCCAGACCGCCCATGTTCTTCATCTGTTGCAGCTGGTCACGGAAGTCTTCGAGGTCGAAGCCCTTGCCCTTCTTCAGCTTCTTGGCCAGTTTGTCGGCCTTTTCCTTGTCGAGGGTCTGCTCGGCCTGCTCGATCAGGCTGAGCACGTCGCCCATGCCGAGGATGCGCGAAGCAATACGGTCGGGGTGGAACGGCTCGAGCGCTTCGCTCTTCTCGCCCATACCGATGAACTTGATCGGCTTGCCGGTAATGGCCCGCACCGACAGTGCGGCACCGCCACGGGCGTCACCATCGACCTTGGTCAGGATCACACCGGTCAGCGGCAGTGCTTCACCGAAGGCCTTGGCAGTATTGGCGGCGTCCTGACCGGTCATGGCATCGACCACGAACAGGGTCTCGATCGGCTTGACCGCGGCGTGCAGGTCCTTGATCTCGGCCATCATCTCGGCGTCGATGTGCAGACGACCGGCGGTGTCGACGATGACCACGTCGATGAACTTGAGCTTGGCTTCGCGGATCGCCGCTTCAGCGATGGCCACTGGCTTCTGGCTGATGTCGGACGGGAAGAAGGTAACGCCGATATCGCCCGCCAGTGTCTCCAGCTGTTTGATCGCCGCCGGACGGTAGACGTCAGCCGACACCACCATCACCGACTTCTTTTTGCGCTCTTTCAGGAAGCGCGCCAGCTTGCCTGCGGTGGTGGTCTTACCCGCACCCTGCAAACCGGCCATCAAGACCACCGCTGGCGGCGCGGCGTTGAGCGTCAGCTCTTCGTTGGCCGCACCCATCATGCCTTCGAGCTCGGCCTGAACGATCTTCACGAACGCCTGGCCCGGGGTCAGGCTGCGCGACACCTCGGTGCCGACCGCACGCTCCTTGATCTTGTTGACGAAATCCTTGACCACCGGCAGGGCGACGTCAGCCTCGAGCAACGCCATGCGCACTTCACGCAGGGTGTCTTTGATGTTGTCTTCGGTCAGCTTGGCCTTGCCAGTGACATGGCGCAGCGTCTGTGACAGACGGTCGGTCAGGTTTTCAAACATGGTGATCCTTTCAGGCTCTGTAGAACCGAGGTTTATCAGCTGCCTCTGGCGTATTCGACGGGCCTTGGGCAGGGGCAGATCGGCGATTATAACGAAGACTCGGGCAAGCGCACACCTCGCCGTCGGCCGGCAGTCTTCCTTGGCAGGCGCGTTCTATGCCAAACTCAATTCTTTTCGGGCTTGCCTAACAGGACTTATGCTCCCCTTGTCACCCAGTTTGCTACCCAACCTGATCGCCGCCTGCCTGTATGCCGCCGCGACTCTCTATCAAGGCTCCCGTCTGGCGCAAGGCGCCAAGGCCGATAAACGCCTGCTCGGCCTGCTGGGCGCGCTGGCGGTCATCGCCCAGGGCACCGCACTGTTCTGGCAGTTGCTCACGCCCCTGGGTCTGAGCCTGGACTTCTTCAGTGCCGCCAGTCTGATCGCCACGGCGGTGATTGCCCTGACCTTGCTGGCCTGCCTGCGCATTCCGGTGGAAAACCTGCTGGTGCTGTTGTTCCCGCTGGGCATGCTGACGGCGCTGACTTCACAGTTCGCGCCACCGGGCACGGTGCCGTTGATCAACGAAGAACCGGGGATTCTGGCGCATATTCTGCTGTCGATCCTGGCCTACGGCATGTTCACCATCGCCGTGTTCCAGGCGCTGTTGCTGCTGCTTCAGGACCACCAGCTCAAACACAAGCATCCTTCGGGGCTGATCAAGAACTTCCCGCCCCTGCAAACCATGGAAAGTCTGCTGTTCGGCTTTCTCTGGGCCGGCTGGGGGCTGCTGTCGCTGTCGCTGATTTCCGGCTGGCTGTTCCTCGACAACCTGTTTGCCCAGCACCTGGTGCACAAGACCTTGCTGGCCTGCGTGGCCTGGATAGTCTTCAGTGTGCTGCTGTGGGGCCGCACCCGCCTGGGCTGGCGCGGTCACAAGGCGATCCGCTGGACCCTGGCCGGGTTCTGCCTGCTGATGCTGGCCTACTTCGGCAGCAAGCTGGTACGCGAATTCATCCTGCATATCTGACGGGCACAGTTAATGGACGCGCTGCCGTTAGGACCCTTGCTTGGCATACTGGTACTGGCCCTGCTCTGGTCGGCACTGTTCACTGCGGTGGACGCCGCCCAGCAGCAACTCAATAGTGCCCGGCGCAACGGCCTGACCGACGAACACCCGGAACTGGCGGTCGCGCCGCAGGCCCTGGTGCTCTGCTCGACCCTGGGCAAATTGCTGGTGCTGGCCCTGGCCTGCCTGCTGGGCCAGCGCTACAGCGGCGAACACGGCTTTTGGCTGGCCGGAATTGGCGCCGCTGTCGTACTGCTGGTGCTGGCTGAATACCTGCCACGGCAACTGGCCCGGCGCAATCCGTACACCTTCATTACCCTGGGTAACAGCCTGCTCAAGGCGCCGCTCAAGCTGCTCCAACCCCTGGCCTGGCTGCTCGATGGCTGCGCGCGATTGCTGCTGCGCCCGTTTCGCATCCAGCCGCATGCGGTGAGCCTGCACGAACAGGATGACGATGCCGACGCTGAAGAACACCTGCACGCCGACCATCGCCTGAATCTGCCCGAAAGCCTGCTGGCGCTGGACAAGATCACCGTCAATGACATCCTGGTGCCGCGCAACGACGTTGACGGTATCAACCTCGACGACTCGATCGAGGCGATCATCGAGCAACTGATCATCAGCCGCCACACCCGCCTGCCGGTGTACCACAGCGACATCAACCAGGTCGAAGCCATCCTCAACACCAAACTGATCAGTCACCTGCTGCCCAAGGCCGAACTGACCCGTGAGGCCCTGCAGGCGGCCTGCTACGACCCCTACTTCGTTCCGGAAAGCACGCCCCTGCAATTGCAGTTGCTCAACTTCCACAAGCAGCAGCGGCGCCTCGGCGTGGTGGTCGATGAATATGGCGAGGTATTGGGCATCGTCACCCTCGAAGACATTCTCGAAGAGATCGTCGGCGAATTCGAAGACGAGCACCACCAGGACAACCCGCACATTCACCCGCAGAGCGACGGGCGTTTCGTCATTGAAGGCACCGTATCGATTCGCGAGCTTAACCGCAGCCTCGGCTGGCACCTGCCCAGCGACGGGCCGAAGACCCTCAACGGCCTGGTTACCGAAGCGCTGGAAAGCATCCCGGCCAGTGCGGTATGCCTGAAGATCGGCCGTTATCGCCTGGAAATCCTCGAAACAGAGGACAATTG
>JBOICD010000439.1:0-3409 GCA_050739855.1 Pseudomonas sp. | reverse complement strand
CGACCGGGCCCAGGCGATTGAATCCTAGCTGGCAACCGCTGAGCCAGAGGATACGGCTGAGGATCCAGTCACGTTCGGGATACTGCGCATGCAGGGCCGGCGTCCAGGTTTCGCCGGTCCAGCGCCGCCCGCGCAGTACCGCACCTTGCGGCAATCCGGCGCCGATCTTCGCACGGACCTGATGCAGGCCACGCGGTGTGCAACCGGAACCATTGCGCTCACCGGCGCCCTTCAATGCCGTGGACACAGGCAGGCGCAGGCGCAACTGCCCCTGGGTGAACCCATAGAGGCATTGATCGGCAAGGGAAATGTGCAATAAATCGAGACTGGGCATGGGCGCTAGCTTAGCCGATGCGGCTCGCCGCGCCCAGCCATGGCATCAGGCCTTGGCGGCGACCGTGGTGCTTGAGGATTTGCTGCGCGGACGCAACTGCGCGGCGGCCATGGCTTCGTCAGTGACACCGCTGTCGGCGCGCATACCGGCGGCGAGGAACGGCACCATCAGGCGCATGACCTGTTCGATCGAGGTGTTGACGCCGAAATCGGTTTCGGAAATGGCACGCAGTGCCTTGATCCCGGACATGCTGAATGCTGCGGCACCGAGCATGAAGTGCACACGCCAGAACAGCTCGATGGGCGGAATACGCGGCGCGGCCTCGTTGACCAGCAGCATGTAACGACGGAACACCTTGCCGTACATGTCCTCCAGGTAACGTCGCAAGTGCCCCTGGCTCTGGCTGAAGGCCAGGCCCAGCAGACGCATGAAGATCGACAGGTCGTTGCCACTGCGCGGCTGTACCACCAGCGCCTGCTCGACCAGCATTTCCAGCAGCTCTTCAAGGCTGGGCTTGTGCTCAGGACGGGCCTGACGACGCTCCAGCTCGCGCTCGAGGCTGGTGCAGAAAGGACCAAGGAAACGCGAGAAGACCGCCTGGATCAGGGCCTTCTTGGAACCGAAATGGTAGTTCACCGCCGCCAGGTTGACGCCGGCCTTGCTGGTGATCAGCCGTAATGAGGTTTCGGCAAAACCTTTTTCCGCGAACAACTGCTCGGCAGCATCGAGAATGCGTTCAACGGTTTCCGACTGGGCCATGACTACTCCGCCTGACAAACACTTGTTTGAAACATACGTTTCAAAGTGGTGATTTGTCAAGTCCACGCAGCCGTTTTGTGCCTGCCCGGTCACGTATTAAATCACAGCCGCAAGCTACAAGCTGCAAGCGGCAAGCGCGCCCCACCCAGCTTTTTCTTGAAGCTTGCCGCTTGCAGCTTGTCCTTTACTGTATATAATTACAGTCACTGTATAAAAAGACAGAGCGATCGACATGCTAAAACTGACGCCACGCCAAGCTGAGATTCTGGCTTTTATCAAGCGCTGCCTGGAAGACAACGGCTTCCCGCCCACCCGCGCGGAAATCGCCCAGGAGCTGGGTTTCAAGTCACCGAATGCCGCCGAAGAACACCTCAAGGCCCTGGCCCGCAAGGGCGCAATCGAGATGACCCCGGGCGCCTCGCGCGGCATCCGCATCCCCGGCCTTGAAGCCAAGACCGAAGACAGCGGCTTGCCGATCATCGGCCGTGTCGCCGCCGGCGCACCGATTCTTGCCCAGCAACACATCGAGGAATCCTGCAACATCAACCCGGCCTTCTTCCACCCTCGGGCCGACTACCTGTTGCGCGTCCACGGCATGAGCATGAAGGATGTCGGCATCGTTGATGGCGACCTGCTCGCCGTACATACCTGCCGCGAAGCCCGCAATGGCCAGATCGTGGTCGCCCGCCTGGGTGACGAGGTGACGGTCAAGCGCTTCAAGCGCGAAGGCAGCAAGGTCTGGCTGATTGCTGAAAACCCCGAGTTCGCCCCCATCGAAGTCAACCTGAAAGACCAGGAGCTGGTGATCGAGGGCTTGAGTGTCGGCGTCATTCGCCGGTAAAGGAGGCGTCATGCAGTTCCCCCCAGCGTCACAGAACGTACCGCAGCAAGCACAATTGCCCCTGTTCGAAGCATTCCTGGCCCAGCCAGTGCTGCCCGGACTGAAAGCCGCCAAGCCTGCGCCGCACCCTGGCGCAGCTCAGGTTTTCAGCGAGCTGTCTTTCCGTGGTGCGCTGGGCAACTGCCAGAGCCTGCTGGCCCCGATGCTGCGCGAACTGAGCGAGCTGAGCGAAGAGCAGGACGAGCGCTGGCTGACCCTGATCGCCCCGCCGGCCAGCCTGACCCAGGCATGGCTACGCGAAGCTGGCCTGAACCGTGAACGCATCCTGTTGCTGCAACCACGCGGCAACCAGAGCGCCCTGCAACTGGCCTGTGAAGCCCTGCGCCTGGGCCGTAGCCATACTGTGGTCAGCTGGCTGAGCACCGTCAGCAGCAGCGCTCGCCAGCAACTGAGCAACGCCGCTCGTGCCGGAGACGCACAAAGCCTGAACATCCGCCTCGGCTGATATTCAGGATAAACAGGGGTTGATTTCGCCAGGCTTCCTCAGGGCGAGGAAACCCTGTATGGCGATCAATGCAGAACGCGCGGCCCGTCGTCTCGCTCGACGTCGCCTTCCACCAGCTTGCCGGCCATCTGCACGCCAACACTGAGCATGGCCTTGGCCACTTCCACGTGCTGACCTTGCAGGAAAGCCTTGGCGTCCTCGGAGAAATCCAGGGTTACCAGGGAGCCTTCGTCCTCGGCACGGCGCAATTCGATCCGGCCATCAGGCAACTCGACAATTTCTAGAAAGGACGTTGGCATAAGGGGCTGTTCTCCACGAAAGGCCGGTATTGTACCAGCGAGCGCCCCAATCAGCACTCACTCAAGCCCTCGCGAAAACGAACGGTCAGACCCTTGAGATTCTGCCGCCAGCTCTCCAGCTCTTCCCGCGAAAGTGGCGCTACCTCAGGCTCATCAAGGCTCACGGCCTGAATCAACGGTTGGGTGACGTCAGTTTTCGGCGCTTTTTTCGCGACCGGCGGTCGGAACAAATCGGCATAAGCGCTTAACAGTTGCGCCAGCCAGGTTTCCCGCTGCTCAGCCAGTTCGACCAGCTCGGCCATCTCGGGAATCGCCACCGCCTCCAGCACTTCGCGAGTCAGCAGCAGTTCTGCACGTGGTGCACCGGCCTGCGGCAAGCGGTAAAAACCGGCAATCTCGTGACACAGCCCCAGCAGCGCACCGTACAGGTGGAACAGCGCTGATTCGCGTTCGGCCTGGATCAAAGCCTGGGCATTCATGGCCCGGCTTTCCTGCGCCTTGCCCAGGGCTTCGAGAGCCAGGCCTGCGAAGTAAATCTTCTGATTGGTACGGGTATAGAGTTCCTGGGCCATCTGAATGCCCTCCGAAAGGCTGCAAGGCGATGTGTCAATTTACACTACTGCACGCCCGAAAAGCATCGCGGGGCAAGCCCGCTCCCACAGGATTAAGAG
>JBOICD010000438.1:0-3411 GCA_050739855.1 Pseudomonas sp. | reverse complement strand
GGGCAAGCCCGCTCCCACTGGTCATCTGCGATTACTGTTGTTGGCGTATCATTAGCGCCCTAACGATAGCCAACGGGACCGCCCTGCATGTTCGCCCTTTTTCTTCAGACGCTGAACATCACGGCACCGGTCTTTGCCATGTTGTTCATGGGCGTGCTGCTCAAACGCATCAATGCGATCAACGATGGCTTCATCCATACCGCCTCGGCGCTGGTGTTCAATGTCTGTATGCCGGCATTGCTGTTCCTGGGGATCTATCACGCTGATCTGACTTCAGCCGTGAAACCAGGGCTACTGCTCTACTTTGCCATCGCCACCCTGATCGGCTTTGGCCTCGCCTGGGGCCTGGCGATCTGGCGCTGCCCACGGCAAGACCGCGGGATCTACACCCAGGGCGCGTTTCGCGGCAACAACGGGGTGATTGGCCTGGCGCTGGCCGCGAGCATGTATGGCGACTACGGCATTTCGCTGGGGGCGATCCTCGCCGGGCTGGTGATCCTGCTCTACAACGCGCTGTCGGTGGTGGTGCTGGCGGTGTACAGCCCCAGCGCCAAGTCCGACCCCTGGAGTATCTGCAAGAGCATCCTGCGCAACCCGTTGATCATCAGCGTGCTGCTGGCGGCTGTGCTGGCCTACGGGCAGGTGGCCCTGCCGAACTGGCTGCTGACTTCCGGCGACTATCTGGCGCAGATGACCCTGCCGCTGGCGCTGATCTGTATTGGTGGCACCCTGTCGCTCGCCTCGTTGCGCCAGAGTGGCGGACTGGCCGTCAGTGTCAGCCTGCTGAAAATGGTCTGGCTGCCGTTGCTCGCCACCCTTGGCGCCTTTGTCTGTGGTTTTCGGGGTGCCGAGCTGGGTATCTTGTTCCTCTACTTCGGTAGCCCGACGGCGGCGGCCAGCTATGTCATGGCCAGGTCGAGCAATGGTAACCACGAGTTGGCGGCGGCAATCATCGTCATAACCACCCTGATGGCCGCCATTACCACCAATATCGGCATCTTTTTCTTGCAGTGGGGCGGCTGGATCTAGATTCTGTAAGAAAATAATTCCAACACTGCCTCTTACCTCCGAGGACACTTCATGCAAGACGAGATCACCCCAGAGCGGTTACACCGCGGGCTGAAAAATCGCCATATCCAGTTGATTGCGCTGGGTGGCGCGATTGGCACCGGTCTGTTCCTCGGCATTGCCCAGACCATTCAGCTGGCCGGCCCGTCCGTGCTGCTGGGCTACGCAATTGCCGGTCTGATTGCCTTTTTCATCATGCGCCAGCTGGGCGAGATGGTGGTCGAAGAGCCGGTGTCCGGCACTTTCAGTCATTTTGCCCACCGCTACTGGAGCGAATTCGCCGGGTTCATGTCCGGCTGGAACTACTGGGTGCTGTACGTGCTGGTCGGCATGGCCGAACTGACGGCTGTGGGGATCTATATCCAGTACTGGTGGCCCGGCTTTCCGACTTGGGCGACAGCGGCAATCTTCTTCGCCGTGATCAACCTGATCAACCTCAGCCAGGTAAAAGTCTTCGGCGAGATGGAGTTCTGGTTCGCCCTGATCAAGGTGGTTGCCATCGTCAGCATGATTGCCTTTGGTGGCTACCTGTTGATCAGCGGCACCGGCGGGCCGGATGCCAGTGTGGCCAACCTGTGGCAATACGGCGGCTTCTTCCCCAATGGCATCAGCGGTCTGATGATGGCGCTGGCGGTGATCATGTTTTCCTTTGGTGGCCTGGAGCTGGTGGGGATCACCGCCGCCGAAGCCGACAACCCCAAGTACAGCATTCCGCGCGCGACCAATCAGGTGATCTACCGGATCCTGATTTTCTACATCGGCGCCCTGGCAGTGCTGCTGTCGCTGTATCCGTGGCAAAAAGTGGTGCAGGGCGGTAGCCCGTTCGTGATGATCTTCCATGCCCTGGACAGCAACCTGGTGGCTACCATCCTCAACCTGGTGGTGCTGACGGCGGCATTGTCGGTCTACAACAGCTGCGTGTACTGCAACAGCCGCATGCTCTTCGGTCTGGCGGTGCAGGGCGATGCGCCCAAGCGTCTGCTCAAGGTCAACGACCGCGGTGTACCGCTGGCGGCCCTGGGGATCTCGGCGCTGGCGACCGGGCTATGCGTGTTGATCAACTACCTGATACCGGCTGAAGCCTTCGGCTTGCTGATGGCGCTGGTGGTGTCGTCGCTGGTGATCAACTGGGGCATCATCAGCATTACCCACTTGAAATTCCGCCGTGCCAAGCAAGCGGCTGGCGAGACGACGTTCTACAAAAGCTGGGGCTACCCGCTGACCAACTATGTCTGCCTGGCCTTCCTCGCGCTGATTCTGGTCATCATGTACCTGACGCCGGGCATCCGCATTTCGGTGCTGTTGATTCCAGTGTGGCTGGCCGTACTGGGCGTGGCTTACTGGCTGAAGAAAAAGGGCCACAAGGCCGCCGTCGCTGCCGACTGACGGCCCGTGCGCAAGTGATCGATCAGCCCTGCTGGTAGCTGTCGATCACTTCCTGGGCGGCGCGAAACGCGTCAATGGCCGCAGGGACCCCGGCGTACACCGCGCAATGCAATAGCGCTTCGCGAATCTCTTCGACACTGCAGCCATTGTTCAAGGCGCCACGGACGTGGCCCTTGAGCTCCTGTGGGCACTTGAGTGCGGTCAGTGCAGCCAGGGTGATCAGGCTGCGGGTTTTCAGCGGCAAGCCCTCACGGCTCCAGACACTGCCCCAGGCATGTTCATTGACGAAGTCCTGCAGCGGCTGAGTGAACGCGGTGGCATTTCCCAGTGCGCGATCGACAAACGCATCGCCCATGACCTGGCGGCGGACCTGTTCGCCGGTTTTGGTGGTGTCGCCCATATTGTTTTCCTTAGTGTTGGCGGCGCCAGGCGCGCAGGGTCATATACAGCAGTAACGCCCCGAGCACTGGCAGTACATAGAACAGCATCAGTTTTTCCAGGCGGGTGGCCAGTGGCATGCCGGTGGTGAAGGCCACCACATGCAGACCATAAGCCAGGTACAAGCCAAGAAACACCAGACCTTCGACACGGGTTACCCGGTAGCCGGAGTAGAACACCGGCAGGCTCAAGGCGGCGACACCAAGCATCACCGGCAGGTCAAAATCCAGGGCGTTGGGCGAGATCGACAGCGGCTCTGGCGCCACCAGGGCAGTCAAACCGAGCACGGCCAGCAGGTTGAACAGATTGCTACCGATGACGTTGCCCACGGCGATCTCGCGTTCGCCGCGCAGGGCGGCAATCAGCGAGGTGGCCAGTTCCGGCAGCGAGGTACAGACCGCGACCACGGTCAGGCCGATGACCCGTTCAGACAGGCCCAGGTCGCTGGCCACTTCGACAGCGGCTTCAAGCAGCAGATGCCCGGCCGCGCTCAGCAAGCCCAATCCGGCCAGCATCAGC
>JBOICD010000437.1:0-3417 GCA_050739855.1 Pseudomonas sp. | reverse complement strand
CGAGGTTATACCAGAGCCAGTCGGCCTCGGCCACGTGAGCCCGGGTGTCATCGACCCGGACCAGCCATGGTTCGATGGCCAGCTGGAAATGGCTGAAGGTGTGCGTCAGGCCGTCCAGCGCCTGGCTGGCGCTGAGGCTCAGCCCGTGCTGCTCGGCCAGGTCGTCGAGCTGCTCCAGGTTGTCCAGCTCCGGCAGGCTCCACAAACCGCCCCAGAGCCCCGTGGAAGGGCGCCGGTAAAGCAGGATGGCACCTTCGCGGTTGGCCAGCAGCGGCATCAGCGTGCGCCGCTGTGGCAGCTCCTTGCGCGGTTTGGGTATCGGGTAGCGAATCTCTTGGCCGAGCATGTGCGCTTCGCAGCCGAGCTTGAGCGGGCACAGCAGGCAACTGGGCTTGCTGCGGGTGCACAGGGTGGCGCCGAGGTCCATCATCGCCTGGGTGTAGTTATTGACCCGGGTGTGAGGGGTATAGCGTTCGGCATTGGCCCACAGGGCTTTGGCCACTTTCGGCTCGCCCGGATAGCCTTCCTGGGCGGTGTAGCGGGCCAGTACGCGTTTGACGTTGCCGTCGAGGATCGGCGCGCGCAGGCCCATGCTGATGCTGGCAATGGCGCCGGCGGTGGACAGGCCGATGCCAGGCAGATCGGTAAGCTTTTCGACATCGCGGGGGAATTCGCCGCTGTACTGCTCGACGACGATCTTCGCGGTCTTCTGCAGGTTGCGCGCGCGGGTGTAGTAACCCAGGCCCGTCCACAAGTGCAGCACTTCGTCTTCAGGTGCTTCGGCCAGGGCCTGCACGGTCGGCAGCGCGGCCATGAAGCGGTCGAAGTAATTGAGTACGGTGCTGACCTGGGTCTGCTGCAGCATGATTTCCGAAACCCACACCCGATAAGGCGTGATGCCCTGTTGCCAAGGCAGGTCATGACGGCCGTTACGGTCGTACCACTCCAGCACGGCGCTGGAAAACTGCTCAGGACTCATCGCTTGAACAACCCCTTGAGTGCATCCTTGAGTTCCGGACTGACCTTGTCACCGAGCTTCTCGTCAATCTTGTCGCTGAGTTTTTCGCTGGCTTTGTCGCCCGCCAGCTTGGCGGCGACTTTGCCCAGCGCATCTTTGTCCAGGCGGCAGGCTTTGGCGCCAAGCTCAAGCGGGCCACGGCAGCGCAGCGGCAGTTCGAGGCCGACATAGCGTTCGCCGACCTGGCAGGCCGGGTCGGGCATGTCGCGTTTGTCGCCCTCGACGATCACGCCCACCCGGTAGTCCATGCCCAATACACGCAGGTCGAGGTCGCCCTGACCATTGACCGCCAGACCGGGAATACGCGCCTTGAGGTCAGGGTTGCTGGCCACGCCATTACGCAGCACCAGGCTGCCTTTGAGCTCCTGGAAGGGCGTGTCCTTGCCGCGTGGTTCGCCGCTCAGGGCTTTGCGGTTGAGGGTGGCGATGGCCTGGCACAGCTGTTGTTCAAGGTTGGCGTTGACCAGGATGCCGTCGTTGATGACAAAGCTGGCGTTGCCATTGAGGGTGTCGACCAGCGCCTTCTGGCTGTTACCGGTGGCGGTCAGGTCGCTGCTCAGGGTCAGCAGGCCCTTGACCGGCGGGGTTTCGGTCTGGCTCTTGATGAAGTGCTCGACCGGCACACGGTTGACCTTGGTGGTGAGGCCGATCTGCGGCACCGCCGGGCGAACATCCAGGGTGCCCTTGCTTTCGAAGTCGCCGTCATAGAGACCGCCGCGCAGGGTTTCCAGGGTGATCAGGCCGCCCTGGCCCTGGGTTTTCAGGTGGGCGTTCGCGATCGGCAGTTTCTCCAGGGTCAGCAGGCCGAAGCTCAGGTCAGCCTGCAGATCGAGCTGGCGCAGGTGATCGACCGGCAGCAGCTTGTCGTTGCTCCAGGCCACCTGGGTCGGGGCGTCGGGCAGCGGCGTGTTGCCGGCACTGGCCAGGGCGCTTTGTTCCTTGCTCTTGACCTCGGCCTGGCGCGCGGCAGTGGCACTGGCCGCCGCTTCACTCTTGGCCGGCATATAGCGGTCGGCGTCGAACTTGTCGGCCTTCAGCTGGATGCGCAGGGCTTGTTTGGCGATGTCTTCGACCGCCAGACGGCCACTGAAGGTGCTGTCGTCGAGTTTTACCGCCAGGTCTTCCAGGGCCAGGCTGTTGGGGCTGCCTTGCAGGCGGCTGACCAGTTCGAACTTGTTCAGCGCGCTGGCGTCAGCTGTGGCTGGCAGCGCCACGCCGACGCTGTCGAGGAAGGTGCGCAGGTTGATCTGGGCGATCGACAGGCCACCCGTCAGTTGCGGGGTCTTGTCCAGGTCGCGCAGGTTCAGCTCGCCAAGGGCGCGCAACTGGTTGGCCGAGAGTTTCAGGCCGTTCCATTCGGCGACGTTGGCTGCCAGGTCGACCAGCAACTGGCCCTGGGCAGCGAAGGTCAGGGTTTTGCCCTGCAGAGGCTCGCCCGAGGCTTCGCCGCTGAGCTTCATGTCTTCGAACTGGTAGCGCTTGAGGCGGCGGTCGAAACGCAGCTCGCCGTTGAGTTCCGTGCGTGCTTTGAGTACCGGTTGCCCGACGCTGACAAAGGCGGTCATTTTCAGCGGGATGTTCACCCCTTCGTGTACCGCGCCGGTGCTCAGCTGGATGCTTTCGGCGCCAAAGGTCTGGCCGCTGCGTGCATCGCTGTACTGAACCCGGGCGTTGTTCACGGTCAGGCTGTCGATATCCAGCTTGACCGGACGCTCGTTGATGTCGCTCTTGGTCTCGGCCTTTACCGTGGCTTCGCCAGCGGGTGCAGGGGCGGCGCCGTCGGCGGGGGCTGCTGCAGCGGTTGGCAATGGCTTGCCGATGTCTTCCCAGTTGCCGTGGCCACTCTCGTCGCGGCTCAGGCTCAGGTTCAGACCTTCGACACGTACATCGCTCATCTGCACTTCACGGCGCAGCAACGGCAGGACACGCACCGACAGACCGAGCATCTGCAGGTCGGCAAACGGCACTTTCGGGTTGTTCAGGGTGGCGATGCTGGCTTCATGCAGCTCCAGCCCCAGCCAGGGGAACAGGCTCCAGCCGATATCGCCTTTGAGCGTCAGCTCGACGTGGGCTTTGTCGCGTGCAAGCTGGCGAATCTCGTCTTTGTAGTCGTTGGGATCGAAGAGGTGGGTCAGGGCAAAGCCCAGAGCCACAATGATCAGCAACAACCCGAGAAGCACCAGCCCCAGGATTTTGCCGAACGCTTTCATGGGCGAGTCCTTGTAGTTCGATTCTAAAATTTAGCCGCAGAGTATAGCGCTGCGCTTGGCGTCGCTGGAGATGCTCAAGGATTACTGAGGATTTCTCCTACAGCGCTGGTCTGGTTTGCTCAGGATTTCGACAGCGATGGGTATGACAGTTCCTTGCGCACAGCAATCAGCTGCTGAGCAAAAGACGAT
>JBOICD010000436.1:0-3417 GCA_050739855.1 Pseudomonas sp. | reverse complement strand
TCAAGCAAGTTGCTGGCCCAGCGCCAGGCCTTTGCCAACGCCCTGGAGGTGGAAAAGGAGCGGGCGCAAATCACCCTGGAGTCGATTGGCGACGGGGTGATCACCACCGACGTCGAAGGCTGCATCGCCTACATGAACCCGGCAGCCGAACAGCTGACCCACTGGCACGCCGCCCAGGCCTATGGCTTGCCCTTGGCGGCACTGTTCAGCCTGCTTGATGAGAATGCCGAGAAAGACAGCCTGACCCTGGTCGAGCGCATCCTCAGCGGTGGCCTCAACGGCGGCAGCGAACACACCAAGCTGATCCAGCGCCTGGATGGCAGTACCGTGTCGGTGACCCTGGTGGGCGCACCGATCCTGGCTGAAGGGCAGGTCAGCGGCATCGTCCTGGTCCTGCATGACATGACCCAGGAGCGTCAGTACATCGCCAACCTGTCCTGGCAGGCGACCCATGATGCGCTCACCGGCCTGGCCAACCGCCGCGAGTTCGAGTATCGCCTGGAGCTGGCGCTCAATGCCCTGGCACGTAAACCGGCGCGGCACGCCTTGATGTTCCTCGACCTCGATCAATTCAAACTGGTCAATGACACCTGCGGGCATGCGGCCGGTGATGAGCTGCTACGCCACATCTGTGCCGTGCTCCAGGCCGGGCTGCGTGAAGGTGACACCCTGGCGCAGCTGGGGGGGGACGAGTTCGGCATCCTGCTGGAGAATTGCCCGCAAGAACAAGCCGAGCGTATCGCTGAAAGCCTGCGTCAGGCCGTTCAAAGCCTGCATTTCGTCTGGAAAGGGCGGCCGTTCATGACCACCGTGAGCCTGGGCCTGGTGCACATCGCTCAGGCGCCCACCACCCTTGAAGCCTCTTTGCGTGCCGCCGACATGGCCTGCTACATGGCCAAGGAGAAGGGCCGTAATCGCGTGCAGGTGTACCATGCCGACGACAGTGAGTTGTCCGTGCGCTTTGGCGAGATGGCCTGGATTCAACGCCTGCATGTGGCCCTGGAAGAAAACCGCTTCTGTCTGTACGCCCAGGAAATCGCCGCCCTCGGGCCCGATGACGGTGTCGGTCACATCGAGATCCTCTTGCGCCTGCAAGATGAAAACGGGCGGATCATCCTCCCGGACAGCTTCATTCCTGCCGCCGAGCGCTATGGTTTGATGACCGCGCTGGACCGTTGGGTGGTGCGCAGCGTGTTCACGGTCATTCGCCAGTGCCTGGACGAGCAGCGCGACGGCCCGCTGGCCATGTGCGCGATCAATCTGTCGGGCAGCAGCATCGGTGACGACAAGTTCCTTGACTACCTGCGGCGGCTGTTCGGTGAGTTTGCCATTCCGCCGCAGATGATCTGTTTCGAAATCACCGAAACCAGTGCAATTGCCAATCTTGGCAGCGCCATACGCTTCATCAATGAACTCAAAAGCCTGGGTTGCCGGTTCTCGCTGGATGACTTCTGTGCCGGGATGTCGTCGTTCGCGTATTTGAAGCACTTACCTGTAGACTTCCTGAAAATCGACGGAAGTTTCGTCAAAGATATGCTCGACGACCCGGTTAACCGGGCTATGGTTGAAGTCATCAACCACATCGGCCATGTCATGGGCAAGCGCACCATTGCCGAATTCGTCGAAACGCCGTTGATCGAACAGGCCCTGCAGGAAATCGGCGTCGATTACGCCCAGGGGTACCTGATCGAGCGGCCGCAGGTGTTCACCTGCGACAGCCTGCAACGCCAACGGATTGCGGTGAGGCCCCTGTTGTTCAAGGCGCCCGGGACCTTTCGCTGAAGATCCGCACGATAATCACAAGGAACAAGGAGCTGACAGTGATTGACGCGTTTATCCGTACCGGTCCATTGATGGACCCCGGCAGTTACCCGCTCTGGGCTCAGCAACTGATCAAGGATTGTCATGAGAGCAAGCGCCGGGTAGTCGAACACGAACTCTATCAACGCATGCGCGATGGCCGCCTCAGTGCTCGTACCATGCGTCAGTACCTGATTGGCGGCTGGCCGGTGGTCGAGCAGTTCTCCCTGTACATGGCCAAGAACCTGACCAAGACCCGCTACGCCCGCCATCCCGGCGAAGACATGGCGCGGCGCTGGTTGATGCGCAACATCCGCGTCGAGCTCAATCATGCCGACTACTGGCTGTACTGGAGCCAGGCCCATGGTGTCAGCCTCGAAGACCTGCAGGCCCAGGACGTACCGAGCGAACTCAACGCCCTGAGCGACTGGTGCTGGCATACCTGTGCGGCGGATTCACTGGTGGTTGCCGTCGCAGCGACCAACTATGCGATCGAAGGGGCGACCGGTGAATGGTCGGCCGTGGTGTGCTCGACGGGCGTATATGCCCAGGGCTTTGCAGAGGAAGGTCGCAAGCGCGCCATGAAGTGGCTGAAGATGCATGCCCAGTACGACGACGCCCACCCGTGGGAGGCGCTGGAAATCGTCTGTACCCTGGCTGGCAACAACCCGTCGCAGGCGTTGCAGGCTGAGCTGCGCCGGGCCGTGTGCAAAAGCTACGACTACATGTACCTGTTCCTTGAGCGCTGCCTGCAGCTGGAACAGCGCCAGCCCGCCCGTGTCCAGGCGGAACTGGTCGAGGGCTGAGCTTACTGGGCGTTGAACGCCTGGCCGTTGACGCCAGTGCTGTCCGGGCCCATCAGGTACAGGTACACCGGCATGATCTGCTCGGGCAACGGGTTGTTTTCCGGGTTTTCGCCCGGATAGGCCTGGGCACGCATGCTGGTGCGGGTGGCGCCCGGGTTGATGCTGTTGGCGCGTACCGGCGCCACGCCTTCGAGTTCGTCGGCGAGGGTTTGCATCAGGCCCTCGGTGGCGAACTTCGACACCCCATAGGCACCCCAGTAGGCCCGGCCTTTACGTCCGACGCTGCTGGAGGTGAAGATCACCGACGCATCCTGGGACAGCTTGAGCAGTGGCAGCAGGGTGCTGGTGAGCATGAACATGGCATTGACGTTGATCTGCATCACGCGCATGAAGTTGTCGCCGGACAGCTGCTCCAGCGGCGTGCGCGGGCCGATGATCGAGGCATTGTGCAGCAGGCCGTCGATGTGGCCGAACTCGCTTTCGATCATCGCTGCCAGTTCGTCGTACTGATGCGGCAGGGCGGTTTCCAGGTTGAACGGGATCACCGCAGGCTTTGGGTGGCCGGCCGCTTCGATCTCGTCGTAGACCTGGCTCAGGTTGGCTTCGGTCTTGCCCAGCAACAGCACGGTCGCGCCATGGGCGGCGTAGGCCTTGGCGGCCGCTGCGCCGATTCCGCGACCAGCGCCGGTGACCATGATGGTCCGGCCTTTGAGCAGGTCGGGGCGGGCGGAGTAATCGAACATGGGTTACCTCGTAAATTGTGTGAACTTCATCGCGGGGCAAGCCCGCTCCCACCGAGACCCCCTGTGGG
>JBOICD010000435.1:0-3422 GCA_050739855.1 Pseudomonas sp. | reverse complement strand
CGCCCCTACCCCCCACAACCCTCAGAGCCCCCAGAACAAGCCTGAGGACATCGTTCGCGACGAAAAAGCCCAGCTGGACTTCAGCCAGTCCATGAGCTATGGCGACTACCTGCAACTCGACGCGATTCTGAGCGCGCAAAAACCACTGTCGCCCGCGCACGACGAGATGCTGTTCATCATCCAGCACCAGACCAGCGAACTCTGGATGAAGCTGATGCTGCACGAGCTGCGCGCGGCAATCCGCTGCGTCGCGGCCGACGAACTGGGCAGCGCGTTCAAGATGCTGGCGCGCGTGAGCCGCATCATGGAGCAGCTGGTGCACGCCTGGGACGTGCTGGCCACCATGACGCCGCCCGAGTACAGCGCCATGCGCCCCTACCTCGGGGCGTCGAGCGGCTTTCAGAGCTACCAGTACCGCTGCGTCGAATTCGCCCTGGGCAACAAGAACGCCGCTATGCTCCAGCCGCACGCGCACCGGCCGGACCTGCTGATGCAGGTGCAGGCCGCCTATGAAGCCCCCTCGCTGTACGACGAAGCCCTGCGCCTGCTGGCACGGCGCGGCCTGGCCGTGCCCGCCAGCCACACCGAACGCGACTGGACCCAGCCCTACCTGGAAAGCGCCGCCGTCGAACAAGCCTGGCTGACCGTCTACCGCGACCCGAAACAGTACTGGGACCTGTACCAGCTCGGCGAAGAACTCACCGACCTCGAAGACGCCTTTCGCCTCTGGCGTTTCCGCCATGTCACCACGGTCGAGCGCATCATCGGCTTCAAGCCGGGTACGGGCGGCACCAGCGGCGTGAGTTATTTGCGCAAGATGCTGGATGTGGTGCTGTTTCCGGAGATCTGGAAATTGCGGACGGATTTATAAAAAGCAAACTCATTGCCATGTTGCAGGGATGATACGAAAAGCAACTGATGTAAAAAATCACATTGCCCGCTCTTGGGTTAGCAAAGAAACTTTGCGCCCAGGAGGAATCCAATGTTTCTTTTTAGCTCCAGGCCCTCGTTGCAACGCGAGCCTTCGGTGTTGCTGGTGTTGCTGGTGTTGCTGGTGTTGCTGTCGCTAGTGTTGCCACCAGTACACGCGCAGGAGACTCAGCAGTGCACGTTTTGCGACGGACACGGCGGTTGCTATGGTGATTACGATCCGCGTTACCTAGCAACTTCGCCCCAAGAAGCAATCACGAAATGGTTTACTAACCAATATTCCAATTAGCCTCTTCTCAGTTGTTCTAAAAATGGTCAGCTTGTGCCTATGCTTCCCACTTGGAAGTGGTGGACAACAGGAGTTACCACGACTGCACAAGGTCGCAGAGGCCAATATCGTTATTACGAAATCGGCCATTCTGGACTCTACTACGGTAACGTTATTAACAACATCAATAGTGCCTGCGTTCACTACGAAGAAATATATGTAGATGGCCGAGACAATGGGACACCGACAGTTCAGTGCCTCGAACCGTTGAGTTCAACCATATCAGTGTCCGGCAAGTCCGAAACCCGCCCTTCTGGAACCGGCGGCACCTCCACCATCGAACTTACTGCCAAAGTTACGCAGGGCGGAAACCCGAAGGCGGGTGTTGCGGTCAGCTTTTCAGTGGATGTCACCGCGAACTCGGGCGGGCACGAACACCACGACGCCAATCGCCCCAAGGGCAGCCTCAGTGGAACTCAAGGCACAACGGATGCCAATGGGGAGGTCAGACTGACATTCATTGCGCCGGAGGTGGCTGGCATCCATACTGTCAAGGCTAACTGCGGCAACTGCACCAATAGTCCAGCAACGAAAGAAATAATGGTCAAGGTGCCTGACTTATTGCCGATCTCACCCAACCCGCCACAAAATGCGGGTGGCAGCTACGTTTACGCATTGACCAGCGTGGACAAAATTCACGCGGGCAATGGCCGCTACCACAAAAATCAATATTGGTTGACCGAGCAAGCGCGCCAGAATTTGAGAGCCTTGACTGAGTCTTTTGCCGCTGCGGGCTGGGGCACCGTGGCTCTCAACGATGCCAGCATGTTCTGGGGCGGTCGCTACGACATCACCGGCAATTGGGGCGCGCCGCACCAAGGTCATCGGGACGGTCGGGAAATCGATATCTCGTTTACCCGCGCCAACAACCCCGTTTCACAAATCAAGCAGAAGGTGTTTTACAAGAAATTTTGCGAAGACAAAGCAGTAGAAGCTACTTTCTCCATCTTGCATCATTTCGTGTCGTTGCCGCACTTTCATATATACCTGGAAAAACAGAAAATCTGCAACCGGACGGAGAACTGAAAATGACACACCCGATACGAATGCGATTCGCCATCCTGGGCTTTTTTGCCATGCTTGGGAGTGTGCAGGCCCAAGACAGTGCCGTTTTTGATGCGCAACAAGGTACTTGGCGGCTTTACTATCAGGATACCGAGACTGCGCAGTGGGTTAGCAAAACCTACGTTCAGCAAAATGCCATCAAGCCCAGTATCAACACTGTGTTGCGATGGAACGGGCAGCAATTCAACTACCACTATCGCGTCAGCAATCGCCGTGACGCCAAACAGGCTATTGATACGATCAGAATTTGGGGCATTCCGTTGGTCTATCCCGTACCGGATTTGCCTCCTATTACGGCGAACGTAAAGACAGACCCTGATGGGGAGGACCGCCAGCAATGGGCTCAGCTTGCGGTTAAAAGGAAATTTCAAAACGAAGTTATCAAAGCTCCCAAAGGGTGGGACGCGGGCCTGCGGGTGGATGCAAAGGCCAATCAGACCAGTTTTGTCTGGACGCCAGGACTGAAAGATACTGACCCCGATGGGATAGCTCCGGGGACTCATCAAAATGGTTTCGCCGTGCTTCGCCCTGAGCTACCCGGCGTTGCCAGAGCTAAGCTGACGGGGAGTACAGAAGAACCCTGGGGCCTGGACAATCTGCCCGACACCCATTTTTGGAGCCAAAAGGTAGACGAGATTCAGGATCAGGATTTCTTGCTGGTTCCCGTTCTCGCCCCGGTCATCGTGGTTCCTCAGCCTTATAGCGGCGCCGAACTGGCTCGCAGACTCAAAGCCCATACCCAAACATGGCTGAAATATGGACACATCCACGCCGACGTTCTCAACCGCCTCAACCGCCAGTTTGACGTCCTGATTCCCGCCCTGGAAGGCAGCAACAAAGCCGCCGCCCGTGCCGCTGCAATAGAAATGTTCAAGGAAGTCTTCAGCCACCACCCTGGTTTGAACCACCACAAGCTCGGCGAGGACGATGAAGATCAGGCCGCCGAGGCATTGCCTGGCAAGCACACAGGCCGCAGCGCCACCACACCCAACTCAGTTGCACCACCGGTTGCCGTGCACCGCGTGGCTGCCCGCGCCTTGGCGTACAACCTGATGTACCTGCTGACCCAGATGGAGATCGGACGGTAAACATGCCCGCA
>JBOICD010000434.1:0-3433 GCA_050739855.1 Pseudomonas sp. | reverse complement strand
GCGTACCGAAGGCCTTCTCGGCGCTTTCATTCTTGGTCCGGGCGTAGACCAGCGAGCGCTGGGCGCGGGAGAACGGCAGCTTGTCGTCATCCCCTTCAAGCAGGTACTGGCGAATTTCCGGGCGGATGGTTTCGATCAGGTAACGGATGTTGCCCAGAATCGGATAGTTGCGCCGTACCGCATGGTGGCTTTGGCGCAGGTCGTTCAGGCCGACCAGGCTGAGCAGGGCGCAGATCAGGGTGAAGGGCCAGAGCCAGGCATGGCTCGCAAGACAGGGCAGGCTGATGCAGGTGAAGAGCAGGCAGCCGGCCAGACAGGCGTAGCGGCTGGGAAGCGGAGCTTTCATGAATCTTCCACTGATATGAGAGATCCTGCCAAGGATAGGGCAAGCGCCCGGGCGGAAAACCCGTGAAATCAGTAAAAGACTTTTATCCCCGACGTGCTTGCAAGGCCGGCCTCGGCGGGTTAGTTCGCTGCCTGCTGAACCTGACAGCCCGACGAGCGTCACGGCTATCAGCAAATTTATTGATCCTGGTTAATTATTGTACAAAGCCCTTGCCTAGACTGACGGCTCAGCACCCTTAAAGGGGACATGGCATGACGATTATCGTGACCGGCGCCGCCGGGTTTATCGGTAGCAATCTGGTTCAGGCCCTCAACCAGCGTGGCGAAACCGAGATCATTGCTGTTGATGATCTGACTGATGGCGACAAGTTTCGCAACCTGGCCGACAGCGAGATTGCTGACTACCTGGACAAGGACGACTTCCTCGAGCGCTTTGCCCGCGGCCAGTTCGGCAAGGTCCGCGCCGTGCTGCACCAGGGCGCCTGCTCCAGCACCGTCGAAGGCGACGGACGTTTCATGATGGACAACAACTACCGCTTCAGCCGCGACCTGCTCGACGCTGCCCAAGGGCTGCAGGTGCCGTTGCTGTATGCCTCGTCGGCGGCGGTGTATGGCGCCGGACGGGACTTTCGCGAACAGCGTGAAGGTGAGCGGCCGCTGAACGTTTACGGCTACTCCAAGTTCCTCTTCGACCAGCGTGTGCGCAGGCAACTGCCCGTTGCGCGTAGCCAGATCGTCGGCCTGCGTTACTTCAACGTCTACGGTCCGCATGAACAGCACAAAGGCGCGATGGCTTCGGTGGCCTTGCACTGCTTCAACCAGTATCAGGCCCATGGCAAAGTCAGCCTGTTCGGCAGTTATGGTGATTACCCAAGTGGTGGGCACCTGCGCGACTTCGTCTCGGTGGAAGACGTGGTCAAGGTCAACCTGTTCTTCCTTGAGCGCCCGCAGCTGAGCGGCATTTTCAATGTCGGCAGCGGCCGCGCCCAGCCGTTCAACGACGTGGCCCTGGCGGTGATCAACCGCCTGCGTGAACAGCAGGATCAACCGCCGTTGTCACTGGAGATGGCCTTGCTTGAAGGCATCCTCGAGTACAGCGAATTCCCCGGGCACCTGCGAGGCAAGTACCAGTGTTACACCTGTGCCGATCTTGAGCGGCTGCGCGCTGTGGGCTATCAGGCGCCGACGCTGACGGTTGAGCAGGGTGTGGCTCGTTACTGTGATTGGTTACAGGGGCTCGCAAGCAATCAGTAGGTCGCGGGTTCGATTCTTGGTGCCGCACCATACGCAGTAACAAGAAGGCTCACCGAAGGGTGGGCCTTTTTTGTTTGTGCCAGAGAGTCGCAGCGTTTTTCGTGTCGGAGTCTAGTCAGGTACCCTGCAGGACCTTCAACGCTGCCTCTGCCAAAAAGCCTGATCGGCTCTTCTGCTCGGGATGGTTTTTCACGTAAGCATCGATACGGCTTAGCAAATAAGCCGGTAACGTGATGTTCAGCTTTTCAGCCTTGCCCAGATACTTGGTGATGTCGATATCAATCACCGCCCAAGTGCATCCTGCAAACGCTGGATTGGTCGCGTGGGTTGTCACCTTGCTGGCTTTGGGAATCATCTGCCCGTCCTGGGCAAGAATCTCAAGGTGGCCTTCGATGGCTTCGCGCGCCATCGCCATGGCATCGTCAAGATCGTCCCCTGCAGAGAAGCAACCCGGGATGTCTGGAACCTCAACTCCCCAAGCGTGCTGTTCATCACCGGGAAGAATCGCAATAGGAAAAAGCATCTTGAGATCCTCTTCCGCTCTACACATCAGAGCTGGGTTTGTTTCAGTATGCTGCTCGCCGTCCTGGCCAGGAGATCCTTCTTCGGGTGAGGGATCGTCACCAGGCCAGGCTTTACCGGATGCTTGAAATGGTGATGGCTGCCTCTGATTCTCACCAGATACCAGCCGTCAGCTTCAATTTGAGCAATGAGTTGTCGGCTATTCATAGTCGTCCCTGACCAGCCGATTGGTGGTTATTATAACCACCCACCGACATTCATCAACACTGTACCCACCGACACCCAGGCGAGCTAACTCGCTAAAGCCAGTGACAGCGCAGTATGACAAAGGCCGCGACGCCTTCTCGCTGCGAAGTGCTGCAGCATTTTGCGTACTGTGACTGGTTGCAGGGGCTCGCAAGCCCGCTGCGTGCTTCTTGCCAATGTGGCCGGGCTGGAAGCCTGGCTTTAGGAAAATCAGTTCTTTAATGGCGTTCTGTGGAATCGAATCGTATGACGCTCCGTCGGTATGTCTGCAGGCGCGCTTGCTCATAGAGTCACTTTAGGTCAATGTACAGACTAATGTCATTACAGTGAGGCCAGTGCCATGGCATCTATCAACGTTCGTATCGACGACGATCTCAAAGCGCGTGCATACCGCGAACTTGAAAAGCTGGGTGTCACGCCTTCCGAACTGATGCGCCAAGCGCTGCAGTACGTGGCAGAGCGCGGCCAGTTGCCGTTCAAGCCAGTGCTGATGACTGAGGATGATGAGGCCCTGCTCGCCACGGTGCGCGAACGTCTTGCTGCACCTCAGCGGGTAAAGGTTTCGCTGGATGACCTATAGCCTTGAGTTTGATGCACGAGCGCTAAAGGAATGGCACAAGCTGGGAGACACCGTTCGCCAGCAGCTCAAGAAAAAGTTGGCTTCGGTTTTGCTCAACCCACGGGTTGAATCGAACCGGCTGCATAGCTTGCCCGATTGCTACAAGATCAAGCTGCGTAGCAGTGGCTATCGGTTGGTCTACCAGGTGATTGATCAGGAGGTCGTGGTGCTTGTGGTTGTGGTGGATAAACGAGAACGGGAGCAGGTTTACCGGAAGGCGGCTGATCGGTTAGGAGATTGAGCCCTAGAACTCGTGAACGCGGTGTTTCTACGACACAAACAAAAAAGGCCCACCTTTCGGTGAGCCTCTTTTTTACTGCGTATGGTGCCGGCACCAGGAATCGAACCCGGGACCTACTGATTACAAGTCAGTTGCTCTACCATCTGAGCTATACCGGCACAGGGGCGTCATTATAGCGATCAGTTTGCGTCTGTAAACTACTTCTG
>JBOICD010000433.1:0-3446 GCA_050739855.1 Pseudomonas sp. | reverse complement strand
CCAGCACCTTGGCGCCAAACTCCCGTGCGGCAAAGCGCGATAAACCACCCCAGCCACAACCAACGTCGAGCAGGTAGTCGCCCTTCTGCAAGCGCAACTTGCGGCACAGATGCTCGAATTTGTTCTGCTGGGCCTGCTCCAGGGTGTCCTGGTCAGTTTTGAAGTAGGCGCAGGAGTAGGCCATGTCCTGGTCCAGCCACAATCGGTAGAAGTCGTTGGACAGGTCGTAGTGATAGGAAATCGCCGCAGCGTCAGTAGCCTTGTCGTGTTCACGACGCACCGGCTCGTCCTCGACTTCATGCTTGAGCAAGGCTTCACTGAGCTCATCGCAAACCCGGATCACCTCACCGATGGTGCCCTCCAGCTCCAGCTTGCCTTCGACGAAGGCTGCGCCCAGTTGCTCCAGGCTCGGATGGGTCAGTTGGGTGATCAGTTGCGGATCCTTGACCAGGATGGTGACCTGCGGCGTGGGGCCCAGATCGAACTCATGACCATCCCATAGCTTCAGACGCAGTGGCAGTCGCAGGCTTTGCAGAGCAAGTGGAAGTTGCGCAAGCATGAAATAAGCCTCCCTTTTTCATCGGATGTCACTACAAAAGGGTAGTTCATCTGTTGGAAGTTTCAGCTTATCGCGACCATAGTCTGACCCTGTCACCCCCATTCCAGACCCTTGGAAGGCAACTGAGCGGAGCGATAAATTGTATACAATCTATCGCCTGGCAGACTAATCTTGGCGCCATTGTCGATTCTTCATCCTGGAGTACAACAATGAAAACCTATGATGTGGTGATCATCGGCGGCGGCCCGGGCGGTTATAACGCCGCAATTCGCGCCGGTCAGCTGGGCATGAGTGTGGCCTGTGTGGAAGGCCGCTCGACCCTGGGCGGTACCTGCCTGAATGTCGGTTGCATGCCGTCCAAGGCACTGCTGCATGCCTCGGAACTGTATGAAGCGGCGGTGGGCAGCGAGTTCGCCAACCTGGGTATCGAGGTCAAACCGACCTTGAACCTCGCCCAGATGATGAAGCAGAAAGACGAAAGCGTGACCGGCCTGACCAAGGGCATCGAATTCCTGCTGCGCAAGAACAAGGTCGACTGGATCAAGGGCTGGGGCCAGATTGCCGGCCCGGGCCGGGTCAATGTCAGTGCCGAAGATGGCAGTGTCACTGAACTGCAGGCCAAGGACATCGTCATCGCCACTGGCTCCGAGCCGACCCCTCTGCCGGGTGTGACCATCGACAACCAACGCATCATCGACTCAACCGGCGCCCTGTCGCTGCCCAGCGTGCCCAAGCACCTGGTGGTGATCGGCGCTGGCGTGATCGGCCTGGAGCTGGGTTCGGTGTGGCGGCGCCTGGGGAGTCAGGTCACCGTGATCGAATACCTTGACCGCATCTGTCCAGGCACCGACGAAGAAACCGCAAAAACCCTGCAACGCGCGCTGGCCAAGCAAGGCATCAGTTTCAAGCTGGGCAGCAAGGTCACTCAGGCCACAGCCTCGGCGGATGGCGTCAGCCTGAACCTGGAACCTGCCGCGGGTGGTGCCAGTGAAAGCCTGCAAGCGGACTATGTGCTGGTCGCTATCGGCCGTCGCCCGTATACCAAGGGCCTGGGCCTGGAAAACGTCGGCCTGGAAACCGACAAGCGCGGCATGCTCGCCAATGAGCACCACCGCTCGGCAGTGCCGGGAATCTGGGTTATCGGTGACGTCACCTCCGGCCCGATGCTCGCGCACAAGGCCGAAGACGAAGCGGTGGCCTGCATCGAGCGGATCGCCGGCAAGGCCCATGAGGTCAACTACAACCTCATCCCCGGGGTGATCTACACCCGTCCGGAACTGGCCAGCGTCGGCAAGACCGAAGAGCAGCTCAAGGCCGAAGGGCGTGCCTACAAGGTCGGCAAGTTTCCCTTCACCGCCAACAGCCGGGCGAAGATCAACCACGAGACCGAAGGCTTCGCCAAGGTCCTGGCCGACGCCAACACCGACGAGGTACTCGGCGTGCACCTGGTTGGCCCGAGCGTCAGCGAGATGATCGGCGAGTTCTGCGTGGCCATGGAGTTCTCGGCTTCGGCCGAAGACATCGCCCTGACCTGCCACCCGCACCCGACCCGTTCCGAAGCCTTGCGCCAGGCGGCGATGAACGTCGAAGGCATGGCCATGCAGATCTGACCTCAGTCAGCCTGTACCCCTACCCTGCTTACCTGTGGCGCTGGTCGCCGCAGGTTGAGCAGCAAGTGCGCGAACAAGCCGAAGATCAGCCCCCAGAAGGCCGCCGACAAACCCAGGAATGTCATGCCCGAGGCCGTCACCAGGAAGGTGATCAACGCCGCCTCGCGGTCACTCGGCACACTCATCGCCCCTGCCAGTGCCCCGCCAATGGCGCCGAACAACGCCAGCCCGGCCAGCGCCGCAATCAAGGCAGCGGGAAACGCAGTGAACAGTGACACCAGCGTCGCCCCGAACACCCCCAGCAGCAAATACAACACGCCCCCACAGACACCCGCCCAATAGCGTTTGCACGGATCGTCATGCGCTTCGCGGCCGGTGCAGATAGCCGCCGTGATTGCCGCCAGGTTCAGGCCATGGCAACCGAAAGGCGCAAGGATCAAGCTGGTGAGCGCATTGCTGGCGATGATCGGGCTGGCCGGGGTTTGATAGCCGTCGTTACGCAACACGGCGATGCCCGGCACGAACTGCCCGGTCAGCGCCACCATCACCAGCGGCAGACTGATGCTCAACACAGCATTCCAGCTGAATGCCGGCGTGGTCCACACTGGCGTGGCCAAGCCGACCACCAGCGCCGAG
Source organism: Pseudomonas sp. (assembly GCA_050739855.1). GTDB lineage: Bacteria > Pseudomonadota > Gammaproteobacteria > Pseudomonadales > Pseudomonadaceae > Aquipseudomonas. The sequence continues at coordinate 641 of JBOICD010000433.1, read as the reverse complement.
CTGTTCATTTCGCCGCTGAACACCGCAATGCTCACCCCGCACAGCAGCACGGCCAACACCGCGTAGCGCGGGGCGATGCGCTTGAACACCAGGTAACTGACAAACATCGCCAGCACCAGCAACGGTTGCGACTTCAATGAAGTGAACAACCCGGTACCGAAGCTGAACAGGATGCCCGCCAGCATCGCTGCGGAGATAGCCGGCGGCAGCTTGCCGACAATGCGGTCAAAGGCGCCCGACAGGCCGACGAGCAGGATCACCAGGTTGGCGACGATGTAAGCACCGACCGCCTCGGCAAAAGCGATGTCCGGCAACAGCGCCACCAGCAGGGCCGAGCCCGGTGCCGACCAGGCAATCACCAAGGGCACCTTGAAGCGCAGGCTGAGCACCACGCCCAGCACACCGCTGCCGATGGAAATGGCCCAGACCCACGAAGACAGTTCGGCCGCCGACAGCTGTGCGCTGTGGGCGGCCTGGAAGATGATCACCAAGGGACCGGCGTAGGAAATCAGGGTGGCGATGAAGCCAGCGACCAAGGCAGAGAGGGAGAAGTCCTGGCGTATTGTTTTCATTGGATTGTCCAGTGAGTGGCTTCTTAAAAGCATCGCGGGGCAAGCCCGCTCCCACAGGTAATAACACTG